>JADHRO010000151.1 GCA_016777395.1 Chitinophagales bacterium
TACCCCAACAAACATTGGGCAGCTCTGCCTTATCAGTGGTTGGTGAAGGCAATTATTTTAATACTGGTGGATTTGAACAATTACAGTTTGATGTTCAATTAAATGAATTTGGTCAAGCGAACTATTGCACTTATACATTTTCTAAATGAACATTGAAGAATTTAGAGCGTACTGCCTAAGTAAGAAGGGAGTTATCGAAAGTTTCCCCTTTGACCAATCTACTTTAGTTTTTAAAGTAATGGATAAAATGTTTGCTCTTACAGGTTTGGAGAATATTGAGCGAACTGCTAACCTTAAATGTGATCCTTATTATGCGGAAGAGCTAAGAGCAAGCTACGGAAGCGTTAAGCCTGGGTTTCATATGAATAAAAAACATTGGAATACCATCCAGTTAGAAAGTAGCGAATTGCATAAAAATCTCGTAAAAGAGTTAATCGATCACTCGTATGATTTGGTCGTGGCGAAATTGCCAAAAAAGAGAAAAGAAGACTTAACTAGTTTTAAATAATATGGACATTTTTATTCTTATTTATCTTGCCGTTAAAATATATAATCGGGCAAAAGAACATCAAGAGAAACCTTGGTTTTGGGTTTTTCGTTTAGTGACTTTGTTTGTTTGCTCCGAACTTTTAATTGGAATTATCGTTTTGAATTATTTCGGTTTAGAAAAAATTATTTATGCGGTAATCCCTTCTTTAGGTCTTGCCTCCCTAAGCGCATACTATGTTTTTCAGCAATTACGTAAAACTATTGCCCATAAGGAAGATGAACTCGAGAATGAAAATCGAGAAAGTAAACGGCCCAACCTAGATCACTTCCGGTAATGGATCAAGCAGATTATTTAATTGTTGGGCAAGGATTAGTTGGAAGTATTCTCGCCTATAAGCTTAGTCAACAGAACAAACGTGTAGTAATTATTGATAAGGGTTCTGGGAATACTGCGTCACGACAAGCATCGGGACTAATTAATCCGATAACTGGTCGACGATTTGTGAAAACTTGGATGATCGAAGAACTCCTACCAGAGGCCCGGTCATTTTATAAAGCGCTCAGCATTAGATTTAATCATTCATTGTACAAAGAAACTAGTCTTTTAAAAATTCTTCACACCAATGAACAGGTAAATGATTTTCACATTCGAAGGGCATCTGAAGCATATGCCAAATATCTTTTTGAGTATCCCGATGAAACTCCAGCACCTATTCAAGGTGGTTTTGGTCAAGCTAAAATAGAACCTCTACTTCAAATAGATATTAAGTTGATGATGGATGATTTCTACGCTTACCTCAAAGAGAATATAAACCTCCAAGAAAGTGAATTTGAGCATCTCGCTCTAAAGGAATTTGAGGACGGGTATAAGTACCATAAAATCACTGCAAAAAAAGTGGTCTTTGCAGAAGGCTATAAAATGCGCTTCAACCCTTACTTCAATTCTTTACCCATTCAATTTTCAAAGGGAGAGGCCTTGATAATTGAATGTCCAAATTTGAATCTTGACTGCGTTTTAAACAGTAAGATAAATATTAACCCACTCGGAGAAGATCGATATTGTATTGGGTCGACATATGATTGGAATGATATGGTTCAAAAACCGACTCTAGAGAAAAAGAAATATTTATTGGATGCATTAGCAGCAGCCATAGATGCTCCATTTAAGGTAGTAGAGCATAAAGTAGGTATCAGACCCACTATCGTAGATAGAAAGCCAATACTAGGTGAACACCCCACACATAAGAACATGTATGTTTTAAATGGCATGGGTACAAAAGGCTTATCTTTAGCACCATATTTTGCTGACCACCTCATCGCGCACATGGAAAATGGTACGCCATTACTCGATGAAGTAAATATTGAAAGGTTTTATGAAGCTTGACGTATTGTACGAAGACAACCATATTATTGCTATAAACAAGCCCAGTGGAGCACTTGCACAAGGAGACAAAACTGGCGACGTGCCCATTGTTGAGGATGTGAAGGCTTACGTAAAGAAAAAGTATAACAAGCCAGGAGCAGTATATATCGGACTACCCCATCGCCTAGATAGGCCAACTTCGGGCATTCTTTTGTTTGCTCGTACGAGTAAAGCGCTCGTTCGTTTAAATCAAATGTTTCAAGAAAAACAGATTCAAAAAACATATTGGGCAGTGGTAAAAGATCTTCCTAAAAAAAGTGAGGATACTTTAACTCATTACTTGTTAAAGAACCAAGTAAAAAATAAATCTATTGCTAAAAAAGAAGCCTTTGGAAAAGCGCTGCGCTCAGAGTTAAGCTACAAGCTCATAACGAGCAGTAAACGTTACTTCTTATTGGAGGTTCTACCTAAAACAGGCAGACATCATCAAATTAGAGTACAATTGAGTAGCATAGGATGTCCAATCAAAGGAGATACTAAATATGGTTTCCCCCGAGCGAATGAGGATAAATCGATCCATTTGCATGCGAAAAAAATTCAATTTATTCATCCGGTAAGTAAGGTTGATATTTGTATTGACGCTCCCGTACCCAATGATATAGTTTGGCAAGCCTTAAAAAGTTAGTGTATTAGTCGTACGTTTTCGTTAGTAGGAACAACTTAAAGTATTTGCCTTTTTTTGGAAGAAGTACGAATTGTAGCACATGACTAACTCGAGTAATTTTATAAGATTATCCTGCTCATCTCCTCAACCGTATGAGCAAAATGAGTAGGTCTAGCATCTTTTAAATCTCGTGTTTTACCATAGCCGTAATCAACCGCAATAGAGTCAACATTATGCTGCTGAGCTCCTTTTATGTCATAAATAGTATCTCCTATCATCACGCACTCCTCCAGCGATCGTGGATTAAAATCAACAAGTACTTCTCCGATAGTTTTTTCCTTTGGGAACAACTCCCCTTTAAGCTTACTACCATGGATACTATGAAAGCAACTATCCCATAAGTTTTCTACTAATATGCTATGTGCATATTTGGTGGGCTTTGCAGTAGCTATACCAAGCATTTTATGCTGCTTTTGAAGTGCTTTAATAATCTCAAAGATCCCTTCATATGGTTTAGATTGCATGTATCCCTTGTCTCCATAATATTCTCTAAGTTTCACAACAGCGTATGCTGTATCATCCTTAGAAAGTCCAAAATGATTTTGAAAAGAGTCGTGTAAAGGAGGGCCAATAAATGAAGTTAAAACCTCTTCTGAGGGGTGGTCTATTTGCAGCTTATCAAGTGCGTATTTCACGCTATCGACTATGCCTATCCTGGAATCAAATAGGGTGCCATCAAAATCAAATATTACATAATTGTAAGGCATTATTTTCTTTACTTTTGTTCTGGCTTGAATAGCAGCGAAGCTGAATTTACACAATAACGAAGTCCCGTAGGTGGGGGCCCATCTTCAAACACATGGCCTAAGTGACCTTTACAAGCTGAACAGATAATTTCAACACGCTTAATTCCGAGTGAACTATCTTCAACTTCTTCAATAGCTTCCTTATTTATTTGTTCGAAAAAACTAGGCCATCCACTTCCACTATCAAACTTTGTAGCCGATAAAAACAAATGGCTTTGACAGGCAGCACAGGTATATATCCCATCTGCCTTGTTGTAAAGATACTTTCCAGTGAAAGGTTTCTCTGTGGCTCCTCCGCACATCACCTTTTTCTGAAAATCGCTTAAATCATTAAAAACAGTCGTTTCTTGCTGTTCAAGCATATAAGCATTGGTGCCCCTGTCTTGACTAAAACCCAAGGAGAGCATACATAAGCTAAAAATAAAAAAGAGAGGTTTCATATAAAATAGAAACAGAATAGTTTGAGGAATAGTTTGAGGACCTTAGTTAATCTTCCTTAAAATCAGTATCAAAAAATCTATCCCAAACTTTTGAAGTAAAACCAAAACCTTCCTCAGGGTTTTTGTAATGGTGCTTCATGTGATGATCTTTTACCATTTTCAAGTATCTGCCTGTCATGGGCACATGATGGGATGCATAATGCATCATATCATAAATCAAATAAGCAGCTACAAAACCTGCGAAGTAGGCATAATGAAACTGTAGTATACCTAGTGGTTTCATTACCCAAAAAAACATCCAGTAGAAAATCACGGCCAATGGAATACTCACCGGAGGTGGCATAACCAATCGAAGCGAATCTTGGGGATAGTCATGGTGAATACCATGAAAAGTATAATGAATTTTTTTTGCCCAATCAGATGTTGGATGAGCATGAAAGATATATCGATGAATGAGGTATTCCATCAGCGTCCAAACAGCTGCTCCAATCAATACGGAAGCCGCAAACTGTGGTACAGATATTCCTGTCTCCTCAAAGGACAAATAGGAATAATAAGTTATTATTGGAATAAAAATGATTAGTGGAACATAAAAAGGAACCCTCGAGAAAAAATCCAAAAAGGCATTTTCAAACATTTTAGGAGATTCATCTTTGGTACTTACAAATAATTTATTCGCCATAACTTAGTTTTACCTGTCAAAATTACACAATAAATTCCAATACTCAGAAAAGATAAGTATCAAGATTCTTTCATTAAATTTTTAATGAATAAAAAAAATAGGCATAAAAAAGCTCCAATAAATTGGAGCTTCAATTCTTAAGCTAATTTTTCAATAAGTTCAGCAGAATTCTTGAATCTGCCTTTATTTAGTGTGTAGTGGATAAATTTTCCATCTCTTCGAGTATCTACAAACCCAGCATTCCTTAAAATAGCCAGATGTTGAGAGGCTACTGATTGTTCTGTTCTAAGGTGAACATAAATATCGGTCACCACCATTTCTCCATTCTTTTCTAGTAAGTCAATAACCTTTTTTCGAAGCGGATGATTTATTGCTCTTACTGCTAAGGCTGCATTTTGTAAAATTCCACCTTTTATGATAATGTCTTCTTTTCCATCTTTGATGGTAATGTCCGCTATTTTTTTTGTACTGAATCCCATTTGTATATTTAGTTTAATAATTTTTTAACAATTAATTTATTGAAAAGGTTTCAAATATTTTGGTTCCGTGTAAACGAGGTCATCAAAATTCTTTT
>JADHRO010000008.1 GCA_016777395.1 Chitinophagales bacterium
TTTGTATATTCGTCTTATTCAATTTAAAAGTTTAGCATTGTTGTTACGATACGAAGAAATAATAAATTTAGCGCCTGAAATTAACTTGCCTGCTTCCAAAAGCATTAGCAATCGAGCCCTTATTATTCAAGCTTTGAGCGAAGTACATATACCCCTAAGTAATTTATCTAAAGCATCTGATACTGAAATACTTATTAACGTAATTAAAGAAAATAGTTTAAGTAAAAATATTGGAATAGCAGGAACCGCGGCAAGGTTTCTATGCGCCTACCTAGCCACTAAAAAAAGTGACTCTATTTTAGATG
Organism: Chitinophagales bacterium; assembly: GCA_016777395.1. GTDB lineage: Bacteria > Bacteroidota > Bacteroidia > Chitinophagales > UBA8649 > JAFMKE01. Next base: position 306 of record JADHRO010000008.1, read on the forward strand.
GTGATCAACGAATGCGAGAACGCCCCATGAATACATTATTCTATGCTTTGAGCCAGCTTGGAGCAAAAATAGAGTTTGTGGACAAAGCTGGTTTCCTTCCCGTTAAAATCAATGGCGAACATATCCAAGGAGGAGAAATTAACATAGATTCTAGTGTAAGTAGTCAGTTCGTTTCCGCACTAATGCTTATTGCTCCAAGGCTCAATAAAGGCCTAAAAATAACTCTAGATGGAACCATTAGCTCCTCAAAATATATTGAGATGACCAAACATATTCTAGGCTATTTTAATATTGATGTTTATTTAGATAAAAGCCACATTATCATCCCCCATCAAGAATTCACCGCTATTCCGCTCACTATTGAAAGTGACTGGTCATCTGCGTCTTATTTCTATAGTGCATTAGCTTTGGTCGAACAAGGTGAGATAGTTTTGAAAAATTTGAACTTCGATTCCTGGCAAGGCGACGAAATTATAGCAGATATTTTTTACCGTTTAGGTATCCGAAGTTCGATGCAGGGAGATGATGTGCGCCTAGAAAAAACAGGTCATATGGTAGATAATCTGGTGTATGATTTTATTGAATGCCCAGATTTAGCACAAACCGTGATCTGCACCTGTGTTGGGCTTGGCATAGAAGGTGAATTTAAAGGCTTACATACATTGGTTCACAAGGAAACTAATCGAATCAAAGCTTTGCAAAATGAGCTGCAAAAGTTAAAGTGGATTTTAGAGGAAAGCTCAACCGGTATTTTTAACCTTAGACGAGATCATTCAGCTAAAGAATTAAACTTGAACATACATACCTACAACGACCATCGAATGGCTATGGCTTTTGCTCCATTAGCTATTATATATGATAAGTTATCCATTGATCATGCTGAAGTGGTCAATAAATCTTTTCCTTCATTTTGGGAGGAGTTCAGTAAATTAGGTCTCAGTTAATGCCCATATATCAACTTACAGATGAATTAATATTCCCACATCCAAGTTTAGCAGAGGACGGGATTCTTGCCATTGGAGGAGATTTAAGTCCAGAAAGATTAATTCTCGCCTATTCTAATGGAATATTCCCCTGGTACAACGAAGGAGAACCGATTATATGGCATGCTCCAAACCCAAGATTTGTTTTAAAGCCAAAAGATCTCAAGATTTCTAAGAGTATGAAACAAGTCATACAAAAAAATACATTTCAGATCAGCCTTAATCAAGCCTTTGAGCAGGTTATTCGAAATTGTCAAAAAGTCTCGAGACGGGGTCAAAGAGATACTTGGATTACTGAAGAAATGCTAGAAGCATATCATCGATTATACCACCTGGGATTAGCCCATTCTGTTGAAGTATGGCAGGATCACGAACTCGTAGGAGGACTCTATGGAATTAACCTAGGAACAGTCTTTTTTGGGGAGAGCATGTTTCACAAAACGAGTAATGCATCCAAATATGCACTCATTCAATTAATTGAAGCATTCCCCTTTTCAATGATTGATTGTCAGGTATATACAAAGCATTTAGCAAGTATAGGTGCAAGTACTTTGGCGCTTTCTTCATTTACATCTTTACTAGTTAGAGAAAGCAACAAGAAAAACCTTTTAAGCAGAGAGAGCAGCTTTACTAAAAGTGATTATACGGGCCAGGAATAATATATTAAATGTACGAAGAATAGGATATACTTGCGCGCTAATAAAGGCAAGAAGTTTCAATGCAGCTTCTGGGTAGAACATAAAATTAGATGAGTCTTAATAAATAGTGTATAAAGTAATTACTCAATTTTAATTAATACGCTATATTTGAATCATGACTAAGGCCTTCATCTATCTGTGTATGCTGTTTGCTATACTATTTAGTTCTTTTACTTTCTCCTTTCAAAAAGGCAGCTCACTCAAATTGAATAAGGCGAAAAAAAAAGGCTATAGCATTACTACATATGGATACGTACCCAATGATGCTATTTTGGTTAAAGATGCTATCCGACCAAATGAATTCTTGTCTAATGTCTTCTCCAAGTACTCTCTTGGTATGGATAAAGCCCATGAAGTAAGTAACTTTCCGAAAGAAGTATTCAATGCTAGAATTTTTAAGACAGGCAATAAATATGCTTTTGTTCTAAAACTTAAGGATGGAAAGTTAGTTCCAAATCAGTTTATTTATGAAAAGAACATCATCGATTACGTTGTTTTCGATTTTGGTGGTGAGCAAATAAGCGGTGAAGTCAAAAGTAAACCAATTACGCGAAAAAAAACCGTTTCTTCCGCTGTTATAAAGGGTTCGTTATATCAAACCTTGATAGATATAGACGCCAGTCCAATGCTTGCTATGGAACTTGCAGACATATACAGGTGGACGATAGATTTTTACAGAATTCAAGAAAGAGATTATTTCAAAGCCGTTTACTATGAGGAATTTGTGGAAGGTAAGTCCATTGGCGAATTTGAGGTAGAAGCGTGCAGCTTTCAACATTTGGGTATAGAACATAAAGCTTTCGCATACAGTCGCCTTGATAGTAAAGTATCAGCATACTTTGATGAAGATGGATTTACGCTTCAAGAGTTTTTTTTAAGAGCTCCCGTAGCATACAGTAGAATAAGCAGTCCATACACGATGAATAGGTATCACCCTGTAACAGGGAAAAGAAAGGCGCATCTAGGTACCGATTATGCCGCACCAACAGGAACACCTATATTTAGCACAGCTAATGGCGTTGTGACGCATGCCCAATATGCCAAGTACAATGGCAACTATGTTAAAATTAAACACAGTAGTACATATTCCACACAGTATTTGCACATGTCTAAAATTGCAAGTGGTATCAAACCTGGAACTGCGGTGGAGCAAGGACAAGTGATAGGCTATGTGGGAAGTACAGGTCTTGCCACTGGACCACATGTTTGTTATCGATTTTGGAAAAATGGCAAACAAGTAGATCCATATAAGGAGAATATTCCAAAGGCAGATCCTTTAGCAGAAGAAGAGTTACCTGCATACTTTGAATTTATTAGAAACTTAAATAAGAAATTAGATAACATAACCCTTTTAGCCTCATGAAACATTTAATCTTTATATTTTTAATTACATTTATCTGGAGTAATATTAGCGCTCAGGAGCTCAGTAAGACCGAGAAAAAACAATTGAAAACGCAAATTAAGGATTTAAAGAAGAATCCTGCGAAACTAAAAAAACTTAACGATAACATAGAGATGTTGGGTATTGCCATTGAGCAAAAATTTGAGGAGATTTCAATTTTAAAAAGTAATCTACAGTCTCGAGATATAACATTAACTGAACTTAAGGATAGTCTAAATGCCTTAGCTGATAAGCTTGAGTCTACTGCAGAATCCAATTCTAATTTATTTAAAGGTGAACAAGCCCTAAATGGCCAATCAGAATATCAATACAGGATTCAGATTGGTTTATTTAAAAATTTAGATATTACTCATCTATTTGCTAATCAAAAGTATCTCATGTATGAAGATGTAAATGGGGCATATAGATATTCTTTAGGTAATTTTACTTCTGAAATTGATGCCGAAGCCTTTAAAGTAGAAATACGTAAACTAGGAATAAAAGATGCTTTTGTGACCAAATATAAAGATGGTGAACGAACAAATGAAGTAGAAACCTACGTCGATTAGACACAATTTAAAACACGGCTGAAGCTCCATATAGTTAAAGATAATTATGTTGATGAATTATAGACTATATCTGAGGGTCCCAGTAAGCTTAAACTTACTCATTGATAACAATCTATATTAACTTTTAGATGAGCGGTCATTCCCGGTAAAACAATTGAAGAGGATAGTGCAGAAAATTCAGGCAAAGATAAGTGAGAGGTGCATCAGAATTAAGCCAGCGAAAAGTGCCTCTGAAAATCAAGTGCTTTTTTTATTTGACAATTAATTGTAGATTTGCACGCTGAATTTAAGTTCAGAAAATAATTAAAAAATAATCAAAACTAATAACGAATGGGACAGTATATGATTTACATGCCAATAGTGGCAGCAATTCTGGGACTTGCTTACATGATGCTTAAGCAATCTTGGGTGATCAAGCAAGACGCCGGTGATGGTAAAATGAAAGAAATTTCTGACCATATCTATGAAGGTGCTTTAGCCTTTTTAAATGCCGAGTATCGATTATTAGCAATTTTTGTTGTTGTAGTAAGTGTCCTCTTAGCTATTGTTTCTTTTGTAGTACCAACAACGCATATTCTTATTGTTGTTGCGTTTATTTTTGGTGCAATATTTTCAGCTTATGCAGGTAATATTGGAATGAAAATAGCTACAAAAACAAATGTTAGAACAACTCAAGCAGCTCTTTCAAGCCTTCCTGATGCTTTGAAGATATCTTTTGGTGGTGGAACCGTAATGGGTCTTGGTGTCGCTGGCTTAGCTGTTTTAGGTTTAACGGGATTCTTTATTATCTTCTACAACTACTTTATGGGCGGAGCAGATGGAATTTTTTCTGTCGACAAAATGACTATAGTATTAGAAACCTTAGCTGGATTTTCATTAGGTGCTGAATCAATTGCTCTTTTCGCAAGAGTAGGTGGGGGTATTTATACCAAAGCAGCAGATGTGGGAGCCGATTTAGTGGGTAAGGTAGAAGCAGGTATTCCAGAAGATGACCCTCGCAATCCAGCAACAATTGCTGATAACGTAGGCGACAATGTAGGTGATGTGGCAGGAATGGGTGCAGATCTATTTGGTTCTTATGTTGCTACAGTATTAGCGGCAATGGTTCTAGGAAACTATGTAATCAAAGACATGGGAGGAATTATTTCTGATGATTTTGGAGGGATTGGTCCAATCTTATTGCCTATGGCAATTGCTGGAGTTGGAATCATAATTTCTGCGATTGGCACTATGCTCGTTAAAATTAATAGTAATGATGCTAAGGAATCTGAAGTTATGGGTGCCTTAAATATTGGAAATTGGGTATCTATCGGATTAGTTGCAGTTTCTTGTTTTGTTTTGGTTAAATACATGTTGCCTGAAACTATGCAAATGGAATTCTTCGGAGAGGGATCTAAAGATATTTCTTCTATGCGTGTTTTCTATGCTACACTAATTGGATTGTTTGTAGGTGGAGTTATTTCTTCAGTTACTGAATATTATACAGGCTTAGGCAAAAAACCAATCTTAAATATTGTTCAACAATCAAGTACAGGAGCTGGAACAAACATTATTGCAGGTTTAGCTACAGGAATGATTTCTACATTCCCTACTATCTTATTGTTTGCAGCTGCTATTTGGTCATCATACGCTTTTGCAGGATTCTATGGAGTAGCTTTAGCTGCTTCTGCGATGATGGCTACAACAGCTATGCAATTAGCTATCGATGCTTTTGGTCCTATTGCTGACAACGCAGGAGGTATCGCTGAAATGAGTGAGCAAGACCCTATTGTGCGTGAAAGAACAGATATTTTAGATTCAGTTGGTAATACAACTGCCGCGACGGGTAAAGGATTCGCTATTGCGTCTGCTGCATTAACTTCATTGGCTCTGTTTGCGGCATATGTAACATTTACTGGTATTGATGGAATTAACATCTTTAAAGCGCCTGTTTTAGCCATGTTATTTGTAGGTGGAATGGTACCAGTGGTATTCTCTGCTTTAGCAATGAACGCAGTAGGAAAAGCAGCTATGGAAATGGTAGAAGAGGTAAGGCGCCAGTTTAAAGACATTCCTGGAATTATGGAGGGTACTGGTAAACCAGAATACGATAAGTGTGTGGCTATCTCAACAGAAGCATCCCTAAAAGAAATGATGTTGCCAGGCTTATTAACCATTGGCTTTCCTTTAGCAATTGCATTTATTCCAATGATTTTTGGAATGGATAAATTAGCAATCGCTGAGATGCTAGGAGGTTATATGGCTGGAGTTACTGTTAGTGGTGTGTTATGGGCTATTTTCCAAAATAATGCTGGAGGTGCATGGGATAACGCTAAGAAGTCTTTCGAAGCTGGTGTTATGATCAACGGAGAAATGACTTACAAAGGCTCTGAGGCACACAAAGCGGCGGTGACTGGAGATACTGTAGGAGATCCATTTAAAGATACCTCTGGGCCATCAATGAATATCTTAATCAAATTAACTTGTTTGATTGGCTTGGTGTTAGCTCCAATTTTAGGAGGTGAAACGCACGCAGCAGATGCGCATGCAGAGGAATCCGTTGTAGAAGAGCGAATAGAAATGAAATCACCCGCTTCAAAAACCCCTGCAGTTCAAAAGAAAGTGCTTGAATTTACAGGTCTAAATGGTGAAGTAGTAAAAGTTGAAGTGACTTCTGCAAATGGCGATTTTACGGGTGCAATTATTGAAGGACAAGTTGAAAACCTTGAAAAAAAGGATTTAGCTCAGTTAGAGTCTTATTATGGTATAGATATGACTTCACTTGAAATGCTTCGAGAAGAATTAGAGTAATAATAATACCCCAAACCAAAAAAAAGACCCTAGAATGATATTCTAGGGTCTTTTTTTTAAATCCGTTTTAGTGCATATCATTTGGCATTATTTATTTTAGTCTACTAACTCCTCAACAATACTCGTTGCTTCAACCTGTTCAATAAATTTTTCTATAAATTCGATAGTCTCTTTTTGAAAAACCATATGAAATAGATGTTCCTTAAATAAGTCATCTTCATCAGGATTTGTTACATCTACAATATCTACATTCGATCCGACATGAAAACGTGGAACAAACTTAGCAATACAATCACGTTCACTTTTTAACATCAATATTGGAATTTTATTTTTTTCCATATTAGGATATCCTTCTTTATCATCAAATCCTTGAGATTCCAACAAAGCAGAATATATCTGAATCACAAACAACTTAGCAGGTAATCTATTTAATGCGCGTTCAATTGGAACTCGATTGAGATGAGGTAAAGAATCCATATTGGTCATCAAGTGAACAATTTGCTTCTTCATTGCTCTCCAAACTCTATTGCGCATAGCTGAGTCTCTTCTAATAAGCATATCCGTTAAGCTTATACCTCTTTTCCTTACGCCATTTTTTGAATCCAATGGCACAAAACTCCTAAACCCTCGAAATAATGATTTCTCAATTGGGTTTTTAGTAATTGATAATGATGGTAAAATAACATTGTCAAGAAATCCAATAACGGAATGTTTTGCTTCACTACCAAAAAATGGGTTAGCACCTATTCGACCTTTTAAGTATTGTTTTATCCCTTTTAATCGATCATATTCTCTATCCATTATCATGAAGTAAACATTACCCATAGAATGATCTAAAAGATATACTGGATGTCCTTTCTCTCCGAAGAAATTAACCACCGCATCTATATTATTCACCACATGCTTAGAATACTTCTCTACCTCCAATTTATCTGGCACAGATCCATAGTGCATAGCTGCAGCAATATAGCGATGTGTAGCTATGTTTGTTAACAATCCATCAAATGAGTTCAATCCTAAAAATCCATGTATCATAAGGATTACGGGCAACTTCTTCTTTGCCTTTTCATTGTAAGGCCTTGGAACATCTACTTTAATTTTACTTGTCCCCACTCTACCCTTTCGTTCAACAATAATTTGTGGCCAATTTAGCGCTTCGTCGTCGATAAATACCGTCAAACGTTCTTCTACATTATCCATATGCCTGAGGAAACTAGGGCTTTCTGTCGCTAATCCATTCTGATCCAATAACCATGCAAGGGCCCTTCTTTTATCAGCCTTTGTTGCTAAAAAAGCAATTCTTTTGGATAAGTTAAGAAAATAAGGAGTTACTGTAACTTCTAACTGTTTTCGATCAGGAACAATTTCAATAATATTTTTTGAATCAAATATTTCAGATATTCTTGAAATACCTGCTACGTGCCCCTCGGGATTGGTAGCGACAAAAACATAGTCTAAACCATTCTTTTTATACTTTTTTAGGTATTCCCTTAAGCGCTCATTAAATGTCTTGGCATATTCATGAACATCAGGAATACTAATTGCACTACCTAAAATATTTTCTTTTTTCAAGAGCTTTTGATTCAACAAAGCAGTCAAGAAGGATTTCGCATCCATTATAGCTTTGAGATCTCTTTGTCGTTTTAATGGTGAATTGACAAAAGTGTAACGCAATATTTCGGGACGATTAATTCTGTGGTAATTTTCCAAAACATATTGGTAAGCCCCAGATGGTGATTGACCGTGAGAAAGCCCAACCAAAAAACGCTTTTCATTGGATGCCAAATTATTAACTGCATGAATAAAATCTTCTCCTACAGCAATATTAAAGTCCCCTCTGGTTTGATAATACCTTATGTTGGGAGATTTGTAGGTATCTTTTGCGTTTTTTGCCATGGAAAAATTTCTCCGCCAAAATTATCAAATAAATGCTGAATTAACAATCAATGGCTTGAAAATGAACACTTAAATGAAAATTCTATTCAACTCCTCAACCACTAGAAGTCTAATTTTCTTAAAGTCCTGAGTTTCTCCAAGTTCTTTAGCTAAGCTAGTCACACCCTTATTCTGCAAGCCACATGGGTTAATTTTTTGAAACCAAGATAAATCAGTATTGATATTAAAAGCTATGCCGTGCATGGTTATATGTCTACTAGCTTTCACACCTAAAGCTGCAATCTTCCTTTCGTCAATTTCTCCCACATCCAACCATACTCCAGAAGCACCCTTTGACCGTTGTCCTATCAATCCAAAGTAATCCAGAGTGCGGATAATTAACTCTTCCATGTTAAAGACATAATCTCGTAATCCCATGTTAAAATGTTCGAGATCTACTATGGGATATATAACCAATTGCCCAGGTCCATGAAAGGTTACATCTCCTCCTCTCTCAATTCTAAAAACTGGTGCATCTAAAAAATTATCAGACAATAGAATATTATTAGTATCAGCACTTTTGCCAAGGGTAAACACGGGGTTGTGTTCGACTAAAATGATTTGATTACTTACTAAACGATTCTCTTTTTTTGCTTGTAAGGCCGCTTGAAACAAGGTTTGCTGATAATGCCAAGTAGTTTTATATTCTTGCCTACCCAGGTACTTTAGCTCAAATTTTGCCATCGCTAATCGTTAGATTTTTTTTTCTGCACTTCGGTTAGCCCAGTTATGTTTCGAACAAGTTTTGAAGAATCCTTCCAATTCCCATTTTCAAATATTTGAGTATTATTCCATTTCAAATCTTTAAATACTTTAGTTTTAAAACTTGCAATTGGATAATAAAAGCGATAAAGATTAGCATTCATAATAGAGGCTGCAGCAAGCTTACTTTTCTTCAGATCATCCAACAAATATTTCTTAGAGATATAAGCGATAAAGCTATTATAATCAAATGCACCACTATTTATCTGACTTCTCCCCTTACCTTTTTTACTTTGATTATTTTTAGGAAATAAGGCTGTCGCTTCTCTTACAAAGAAAGGGAAAGGCGACATAAGTTGGGTGTTATTATGATCATAAATTATTAAAGCCTCTTGAATAACCGAAGTAGAAGTCACCTCTTTCCTTTTTGTATTGTTTTGGTTTATTGCTTGCGTTTCAAACACCTGCCCTTTTCGTGCAAACAAGAAAAAATCCTCTTTCAAAACTATGGTCGAATCTAACTCAAGTTTAGCATTTAAAAAAACCCCCTGATTGCTCCCATTTAAAATTGCTGTTCTATTTTTTGCATCAGTGATATAAACCTTACAGAAATCAAATATATTAGCTTCAGTAAAACCAATGGCATAACTCAAATTATCCAAAAGTAATTCTGCTTCCAATTGTTTTGCTAGCTTTTCATTTTCCGCGTCTCGGTAAAGAATAATTTTCTTTAAATCTAAGTTAAGAAGCAAAATCAATGCACCATTATGCAAGGCTGAAACATAATATTTTGCCAAATCCTTATCATTGTATTGAACCATAGTAAGCGGACTAACTTTCTCACTAAACACTTCGAAAAAATCTTTTGGTTTAAGGGTGAAATCACCATTAAAAATACTATCATTTAGGGATGAGTTAAAAGAGTACCTCGAAAAAATTAACTCAAAATAATCTTGTTCTATGTTCGGTCCTGAAATTTTTTCAAACCCCAATGAGTCATGATATATAAAAACAACGTCTGGATTAATTTCATCAAACTGTTTATTTTCCTTAGTCTTAAAGAGTTGCGGGTTATCAAATTTAGGCTGATAATACTCCCGCTTAGTATGATTCGTACGTGAAGCTGAAACTTCAGATTTACTGGTATATTTAGCTGATTTACAGCGATATAATATATAATCCCCACTCATATATGCTTCCACATATTCATCCCTAAAGTAATCGGTAGAAAGTGCCCTTAAACTTTCGATGCTCGGAAGTAAAAACTCAACATAATCTAGCTCCTCAACAAAAGAAGAATAAGGAAGATAACTCACTTGTGATTGGGCTCTATAAACACTTTGAAAATCATTGCAAAACATTGCTTCTGTGCTAGTATCTGATTCGAAGTAAAATTGATTAAAACACCAATTGGTAATTTCTACATACTGCGTATCCCCCCCAAGACTAATATAATAATCCTGCCCAAAAATATTCAATGTAAATAATAAGCTAAATACTAAAAGAGTAAATCTATAAATCCCAAACCGGATTGCGTTTCCCATTGACCATACTTTTTAACTTCATCCAAAATGCCACTATCAAATAAATTATAATCGGAGATCCAAACGTAAAGAAACTAGCATAAACAAAAAACAAGCGGGTATTCTTACTCGGCATGTTGAGTTTCCTGCCAATAAAGGCACAAACACCAAAAACAGTATTATCAAATATAGATCGAACCTTACTCATAGGTGTAAATTTACATTTTTTTGATTAAAACTATGCTTAGTTGTATCAGAGCTTAACGCTCTTAGTCATTTATATAAAGAAGCCCCGAATAAAAATCACTCACTAAAAATACTCACCCATTTGATCAGTCAATTTTTGGGCCTCTTTTCGTGCAGCTTTATCGAAAGACTCATCTGCCGAAGCATATATAATACCTCGAGAAGAATTGACTAAAAGCCCAACCTCCTCATTCCTGCCGGCCTTTACGACCGCATCTAAGTCTCCTCCTTGAGCTCCGACTCCTGGCACTAAAAAGAAACTTCGCGGCGCAAGCTTTCTGATACCCCCAAGCTCTTGAGGCTGAGTAGCACCCGTAACAAACATAATATTATCCTCATTTCCCCAATCGAATGATTTTCTTACTACTAACTCATATAACTTCTCGTTATTTTCTTGGATGTGTTGAAAATCCCTACTCCCTTTGTTAGATGTTAAGGCCAATAGAATTGCCCATTTACCGGGAAATTCAAGAAACGGCATCACTGAATCAACCCCCATATATGGATTAATAGTAATTGAATCAAAGGAATAGGTTTGGAAAAATGTTTGTGCATACATCGCTGAGGTGTTCCCTATGTCTCCGCGCTTTGCATCAGCAATCGTAAACAAATTATCAGGAATATAATTTAAAGTCTTTTGAAGACTTTCCCAACCTTTACTGCCGAGACATTCATAAAACGCAATATTAATTTTATAAGCAACACAGAGATCATGAGTAGCATCAATAATTCGTTTATTAAACTCAAAGATTGGATCCTCAAAATCTAATAAGAATTTTGGTATTTTATTAATATCGGTATCTAAGCCAACACTTAAAAATGACTTTTTAGAAAAAATTTCTTTAACTAATTCTGTTCTATTCATTCCATTAAAAATTAGGTGGTTCTGTCAGGTTTACCGCTTCCACATTTTTCACTTCTGGCACGGATTTCAAAACTGCCTCTTCAATTCCAGCTTTCATGGTAAATACACTTTGAGGACATGTGCCACAATTACCCAATAACCTCAGTTTTAAATCCATGTCATCCGTTAATTCAACAACTTCGACGTTGCCTCCGTCATTTTTAAGATATGGTCTCATCGTATCCAAAGACATTTCAATTCTCGCTAGTATTTCTGCTTTAGTTTTCATTATTCTCATTTACTATTTCTTGTTTTGAATTATGAATTGCAATATTTTGAGCTACTTTTTCTGCAATTTGTTTAAACGCAGTAATCAGTTTTTCATCCCCTTGAATAAATGCTGGATTTCCTTGATCTCCTCCAGCTCTGACCGATTCTTTTAAAGGAATCTCTCCCAAAAACGGCACATCATATGCTACAGCCAACTCTTTACCTCCATCTTTCCCAAATATATAATATTTCTTATCTAATGCGTCTTCTGGAGTGAAATAAGACATATTCTCTACAACCCCAAGAACAGGCACATTAATTTTAGGCATAGTAAACATACCCATTGCTTTTTTTGCATCAATAAGCGACACGGCTTGCGGGGTTGTTACCACAACAGCTCCAGTAACTTGTACGGTTTGCACCATGGTAAGATGAACATCACCAGTCCCTGGAGGCATATCGATAACTAGATAGTCCAATTTTCCCCAAATCACATCCGTCACAAATTGTTTTAAAGCAGAAGTTACCATGGGTCCGCGCCAAACAATTGCTTGACGGTCATCAACTAAAAAGCCTATGGATAGCACTTTAATACCATGAGCTTCTATTGGTATTATGTAATGCTTTCCCTTAATATCTCTAACTTCAGGCATCTGTTTACCAACACCTAACATCATAGGCAATGAAGGTCCATGTATATCGGCATCAATAATACCGACTTTAGCCCCTTGCTTTGCCAATGCAAGAGCAAGATTAACCGACACCGTTGACTTCCCAACACCTCCCTTACCGGAAGCTACACAAATGATGTTCTTTACATTAGGTAAAACATTAATGGAGCTGCTTCTATTCGAGGTGATATTAGCTGTCATTTCAATTTCGACATCAGCCTTGGGGTATACCCTGAAAACTGCATCCTCACAATCCTTTCGAATCTTTTCCTTTAGAGGACAAGCGGGTGTAGTTAACTCAACGGTAAAGGAAATGGTGTTATCCGAAATTTGAATAGCCTTAATCATGTTAAGACTAACCAAATCTTTCCCTATATCAGGATCCAGTACATTTGATAAGGCTTCTAAAACTTTTTCTTCTTTCATCTAAGTACTTTATATACGTGCAAAGTTAAGGATAGTTATAGTATTTACCTTCGTTAAATACAATCCATTTAACCTTATTTGGTTGGTAAACGACAGTAGAATTAAAAACATCAAAATCAATCGCTATCTCTTTGCTAAATGCCATTTTTTCACCCCTCAGCATTCCCTTCAGATATCCATAATTATCCCTAAACACAACCACGTCTTTGTCAAGTAAGACTTTGTCGGGAGTAAAGCTATTCAAACGGATAACTTCTCCGTTAAAAAAGGCATACAATGCTCCAAAATCATCGGTATAAACCAGAACATTGTCCTTAATCTTAATCATATCAGGCTTGTAAGTCAAAAGTTGCTGCACTTCTCCATCGTAATAGATAGAAAATGCATTCATATCATCCACAAAGGCAACGAAATCCTCACCGCATGCATACCAACTAGGAGCTTGATATTGAATTTCATTGATATCTCCCTTATCCCAGACAATAAAATCGCCTAAGTTACTTACGTAAGCAATCACATTTTTAGATAACTTAAAACTACGCGGAGGAATATTATCAATGATCTCCTTGGTTCCATAATAGAATACTTTAAACATATTACTATTATCTAAGTATGCTATCAAATTGTCTCCAGCCTTAACTTGATTAACATTCCAAAACTCTGCCGTATACAATGAGTCATCTTGATAAATCATGAATTTATCAAAGTTGTTACTGTAGCAAAGAATATCATCACCGATGGCAAAGTCATCAGAAACCCATTTTTCCAACAATATAGGCTTTCCATCAGCTAATATCCAGAGCTGTTCATCTATGAAATATGCTAACATCTCATCCTTAGCAAAAAATCGTGGGTTAGTTATTTGTGTGTCAAAAAGATTACCCTCCGTATAAATTATAAAACGATTATTATTTCTAATATATACTACATAATCTTGACCATAATCGGCTGTAACAATTGGCAAAAACTCAGTTTTTGTTAATTTATCCTCATTAAAAATATAGAAATATTGCCAATTTGGATCAATAAAATAAGCACTCTGACCCATAGATATACTAAAAACAAACAGACTTAAAAGAGCGGTAATACACTTCATACATCAATAACTTTATTTTTACTAAATTAGTTTAAATAGAAAAGGCGAGATAACATCTCGCCTTTAACATATCAATTATTTTGCCAAAACTTTAGTCGTTAGACTCAGGGTCTTGCGCTTCGTATTCAATTTCGATCGGTAAATCTTCATTTACATCATTGAGTATCTTGAATTCAACACGTCTATTTTTAGCTCTACCTTCTTCGTTATCGCTGCCATCTGGATTTTCATTAAGCGCTATTGGTTTAGTTTCGCCATATCCTCGCGTCAGAATTCTATCTTCATCAATACCTTGTTCAATGATATATTCTTTCGCAGCATTTGATCTTCTTTCAGATAGTGTCATGTTATAACTGTCTGAACCTTTAGAGTCGGTATGCCCCTCTATCTTCAATATAAGTTCTTCATACTTCATCATCAGCGCAATCACCGTATCCATTTCATCTTGGTACATTTCACGAATTTCATTCATATCGAATGCGAAGTAAACATTCTCTACAGTCGCTCTATTTATAGCTTCGAGAACTAAGACTTTGAGAATTGTATCCTCCTCAACTTCAGTGATTTCTAACATATTTACATTTTCTATACTAGGCCAGTAACCTTCTTTGTTGCCATTTAACCTGTAGTCGGCTTCTTCTACGAAGAAAACAACTTCATCCTCTCCAGTTATACCTTCGCTGATAAACTCGAAATCATTCTCACCCTTTACCGCATATAGTGAAACATCTACAGCATCCAATAAAACCCCTTTGGAGTCTGTCGCTTGAACAAGTACATATTTATCTGTCTTAAGCTTTACTCTAAAAACATCATCACAACAAGTTTCTCCTCTATTAGAAGTCGTACCTGGACGATTTGACACCATATATCCTTTAGAACCTCTCTCATTCAAGGCAAGATATAAATCATCAGCACTAGAGTTCAGCGGATACCCACCATTAACGACCTCAGACCATTCACCATCAATTGCTTCAGCCTTAAATACATCTAAGCCACCCATTCCAGCAAAGCCATTAGAACTAAAGTATAGTATACTATTTTTTGCATCATAGAAAGGAGTTACTTCATCATATTTAGTATTAAACTCAGTACCCATATTTGTTGCAGATCCTAAGTTTCCATCTTCATCTAAGGTAGCATAGTAAAGATCCATTCCGCCTTTACTTCCCGCACGACTAGAAACGAAATATAACACTTCATTGCCTGCTGCATCCATACCTAAGGCTGGTTGAGTTGTTGAAGAATTCGCCTTATTTATACTTAACATTTCTGGATCTCCCCAAGCATCTCCATTTTTAGTAGAACGATAAATATTACAAGACATTTGAAACGCATTGACTTCTGCACATTGAGTATAATAGAGTGTGTTCCCATCTTCAGAGTACACACCATTGCCATTGTGCAAACCCGGAACATTAATATTTTCAGGCAAAAATTCATTTGACCAAGAATCCCCATCTTTGCTAGCAACAAACAGTTTTGAATAATAATCAGTATTTGCATCTCGCGCTTCATCCAAGTTAACCGCTTCTTCAGGTAAAAGAGCAGCCATTAAAATTTCATCCTCACTGAGGTACTTCGGCGAGTAGTCCTGAAGCGGATTGTTTAAACCTGGTATAGTTGTTACTTCAGATTCTTGTTTTTCGCTCATCAGTTCTTGAGCTAAATCACAACCTTGGATCTCTAACTTCGCTTTTCTTCTTAATGTCGCTAAAGAGCCGTCTTTATCCTTTGAGTCAGCAGTTTCCTCTAAAAACAATTTAAATTCATCTTTTGATCCATCGTAATTACCTTGTGCTTTCATCATCATTGCATTAGCAATTCTTGCCTCTGGCCATGCATTTGGATTATTTTCTAGAGTTTTTGTATACCACTTTTCAGCTTCTACATAATCCTTTAACCTATTATTTGACTCTGCAATTTGAAACATTACACGAGTATTATTCTCTTTCTTTTCATGCACTTCAGCATATTCATCCGCAGCATTATAGTAACTTCCCTCTTCATAAAGGTCGTCAGCCATTTTAAGTTTCTTTGAGGTGGCACACGATGATATAGTCGCGACCGAAATACCTAATAATAGTATATTTTTAATTTTCATCTTCTAGGTTTTAGGTTCTTTATTAAAATCTTGGGTTAAATAAGTAGGTATCCGTTGTTGGAGGAGTGCCATAAGGTCCGAAATAACTAATCGCAAATTCAAAGGCATTAGGCATTCTAGCACCCGTATCATTTTGCAGGTCTTTACCCAGCCCAACAATACCTAAATCATAAGCTCCAGTAATTCTAAAGTTTTCAAAATCAACTCCAGCTTTAGCAATTAAGGCAACATCCCATCTATACCAAGCTCCCAAGAAAACGGTTGTTGATTTTTCCTTTTTATTTGGCAACTTATATCCGAAAGTTGATCCGAAATTAATCTCCTTAGTTTGTGCAGTTGTCTGATACAAAGCACCTGGGATAATGACTAATTTTTTAACTTCAAATTCAAATCCTGCATGTGCAACATGCCTAAATGGTGTTTCAAACTGAGGATTACCATTGTTGTCCGCAATAAAATCATCCTTATGTCGTAAAATATTCATAAAAGAATATCCGCCATAAAAAGTCATCCAATCTGTAAATTGTCCATCAAACAAAAATCCAGCATTCATATCTACAGAATTAACTGGCTTTGTAATTGAAGCTAAAAATTGATCATCTTGAAAAGTAGGATTAGCAATTAATTCTTCTTCAAAAGTGAAATCAGGATCTATATTTCGATTCCCATAAATCCCTTGTAATCCCAAAGATAAATGATACTTATTGTTTTTGTCTAAGCCTTTATGATAAGCTAAACTAACGCCAGCTTTCATAGTTTGCAGACCTCCTACCTTATCAAACAAAACAACAGCTCCTACTCCTAAAGCATCTGTTTTCAATTTGTTCTTCAATAAAGAAAAGTCAACTGAAAGCGAAGGCGTCATATACGTCGTTGGGTTCTGATTTACAGCGTTTCTAAACTGATCTCTATATATACTATTTACTCTCCACAAACCATTAAACTTACCAGTCAAAGCAGGATTAAGCGTAAGCGGTGAGGCGTAATACTGAGAAAAATGAATGTCTTGCGCACTTAACTTAGTGCCTATAAGCATCAAGCAAGCTAAAAATATTAAAATTCTTGGTTTCATTTATTCGGGTTTTAAGTTTTATCTAATTAGTGTGACTGATCCTGACATCACAAATTCAGTGGCTACCTTATCTATCACTAAGTAATAGGTATAAACATCAGCCGATTGATCTTCGCTTTCCCAAGTTCCATCCCATCCATTATCACCATTGTATTCATAAACGACATCTCCCCATCGATTAAATACTTTAAACACACTAATAGTGGTACTAAGATCAAGATTAACTGGGAAAAGCCTATCGTTAAGATTATCACCATTAGGCGTAAAAGCATCTGGCATCATTGGATTTCCTAGTACAAAAATATAAACTTGGCTTGAGTCAGATTCTGAGCAAGTATAGAGACTTCCGTCATTTAATGTAAATTCTGCTTCAGCAACAACTGAAACTGTTTCAAAATCGTTACTAGCCGTATTCGCTAAGAAATTACTTCCTGTAAAATTAGGTGCCCATGACTCATTACTTAATGGGAAATCAGTATTTACCGTATACGCTTCACTTGCTCCAAAGACTATAGAATCTATATCAACGATATCTGGATTTAAGCAATTCGTTTGAAAAGTAATTTGAGCAGCAGTGCCACATCCATCTGAAGAAACTACCAATATATCGTATGTACCGTCCTCATTTGAAGCAACAGTAGCGCTTGCACCCGAGGCTGTGGAACTATTATCCCAAAAAGCTTCTCCAAACCCAACTCCGTTGGTAATCAAAGTAGCAAAATCAACAATTACCTCATCTCCATCGCAGCAAAGAATATTTCTAACCATGTCTGGATCAAGGATCGGGTTATCATTAAAGCTGACCAAAATAGTAGAAGAAGATACACAACCATTACCATCTGTCGATGTCAAAACATATGAACCTTCTGTTGTAACAGTTAAGGAAACACCTGATCCCGTTTCTGGTCCTGTCCAATCGTTTGTCCAGCTTGAATTTGCATCACTTACTAAATCGGCATTAGCACCATCACAAACAATCTCTTCAGCTACTCCATTATTAATAGCTGAAACAGGTAAGGCATTTACCACTACGGTCACCGTATCCACTACACTGCAATTTGTTAAATCTAAACTAACTACATAATCAGTTGTCGTTGCAGGCGTTGCAACAGGATTTGAAATAGTAGTCGATGTTAGTGTTAAATTATCCGGAGTCCATGAATGATTTGACCCACCATTCGCCTCTAGTTGAACACTTTCACCTGCACATACCGCAGTATCGTTTGTAAGTGAATATCCTGCTCCAAAAGTTACATTAACTGTATCTATCGAGGTACAGCTTCCCGCTGTAAGTATTACCGGATATTGAGCTGTTGAGCCCACATTTAAAGCAATAGGGTTTTCAACAGTTGCATCTACAAAAGATGCAGTCGGAGTCCATGCAGCATCTATAGTAGCTATTCCTGCGACTAAATTCTCATAGTTAAATCTCAAATTTGGCCTTTGGTTGGAAGGAACATTGGGAGTTCCTAATGTACAACCAGAAGCATTATCCGCAAAGTCAAAAATTGTTGTATTTCCTGCAGTAGGAGTAACTGCTACATCATCGTCAGTTGTCCATGCAGCATTATCGAAACAAACTTCAAACAATAAATCTGTTGCTCCATCCCAACAAAATGGGGTATCAAATATATGCCAGTTCCATCCTACAGCTGTGGTATGAGAATATGGATTTACAACTTGGGTAAAACCACCATTATCAAAAGCAGTTAATGCCGTTAATGCTGTTGGTTTAACTGCAACTCTAAAATTGTTAAAGGGAGCGGTACTACCTTTCACTACCACATTAAAAGCTATAGATTCCATTTCACCTCCTGTAAATCCTGCAGCATTTAAATCCGCAGCTGTGTATAAAATCTGCATTCTACCATCTTCCCAAAACCCTTCATATGGAGTACCTGTGAAAGCAGAATTACCTGTACCAGTACCAACTTCACCTAAAGTATAAATCCCTGTACCTCCGGTGCATGGTCCTGGACCATTGGATAAACTGTTGAAAATTGAAGTTTCAAATTGTACATTGAATTGAAATGAGTCTTCAGGACATTCAAGGGTATAGTCTAAATCTCCTACGGCAAATAAAGAATCAACATTAACTAATACTGAGGTAGTCGATGAGCAAAGGCCATCAACCATAGTCACAAAGTATTCAATATCGCCTTCAGGTGAAGAGGTAACCACAGCTCCACTAGTATCGTTTAGATACAATGGAGGACTCCAAGAATAAACAGGATTAACAGGGCCTGTTACCGGAACAAATGACCAATTTTCTCCAATAGATGTAATTGCTACATTATTTATTGCAGGGTCAGAAACCCCGCTCGTACCAGTTGCATTTTCTATACCCTGAGTCATCGTTCCAAATGCATCAGGTAAAACACTAATATTGTTAATTTCAATCAAGCCATTTGCATAAATGACAACTTGAACACTTATTTCCGTTCCAGCAGCCCCTCCAAAGTGAGGCACATTAAGATAATTAATCACAAAATATTGGTTTGGAGCAACTCCTCCAACATAATAATTGACTGTACCACCATTATTAAAGTTCATATCGTCCCAACCCCATGCAATGATGTTATTTGGTTGTGCAGCATTAGGAATATTAAGATTACCTAAAAATGAACCTGCGGGAGTAGTAAAAGTCATATAACCATTAGATGATATCCAAAAAGAGTTGTATAAATTACCGAAGAAAGGAAAATTAAACCCTATGTTAATTGGGCCTACTGTATTGTCATCAGTCAAGCCTGTAACTGCAGTTCCTCCAGCAGTAGAAAAAGGATTGTAGGTTCCTTGAATTAAAGTGTATGGGGTAGGGTTTGCGTCTGTAGCAGCTGTTAAAACAACAGATTCTCCAGAACAAACATCTGGATCACTTGGTGTAACAGAAATAGCAGAGGCAAAACCTTCAACCACCAATAGGGTAGAATCCTGAATCACACAACCACTATCTGATGTAACGGTTGCTACATATTGAGTCGTGGTGGTTGGAGAAGCCAACACCTGATTTCCTGTTGGATTATTTAACGTTCCTGGGAAATTCCATTCAACACTCGCTATAGAAACCGATGATGGTGTTGTAGATAGGTTAATGAAAGATGAACCATTCAAACAAATTGTGTCGGGTTGAACAATATCAATATTAAAAGACTCTT
>JADHRO010000009.1 GCA_016777395.1 Chitinophagales bacterium
CAAGGAAGAATAGAAGGCAAAGTAGAGGTGAAGGAGATCCTAGTTTTGAAACAATCTGCAATTATTCAAGGAGATATTAGTACGCGTAAATTAGTAGTGGAGGAAGGGGCAATATTTGATGGAAGAATCGAAATGGGCGCACCCAAAAACAAGTCAATCCATACGAATAAAGATGAAACAAGCATCCAAAAACAAGCCGTCTAGTCGCAATAAATACCTCAAGTATTCTGGAATGGCATTCCAAATGATGGCTACTATTCTTTTAGGTTTGGGGATAGGATACTTTTTGGATGACCACTTGGGTACGGAAAAATTATTTACTGCCATATTCACCTTGCTTTTCGTTATGGCAAGTATGTATCTAACCCTTAAAGACTTTATAAAAAAGTGATTCGCTCAAACTTATTAATCTTGAAGGTTTCACTAGTTTTATCTATACTGTGTTTTCTATTTTATCTTTTTGACTTCAGTGAAGCTGCTTGGGTCAGTTTTGGTTTGGTATGCGTATATCTATTTATTACCATTCAACTTGACATTTTCATTAAGATTGCTAAAGCCTTAAAATGGAATAAGACGGGTGTTCTATTCGTTGGATTTTTTGGAATAAAGAATGTATTCTTTATTTTTTACTTTGTATGGATGTATTTAGCCAATATGGTCAATACGACTTTAAGTATATTGATTATACCGCTTCTCTATTTCCTTTATAGTTTCTTAATTGGGAAAAAACTTCTTGAACTAAAGGATGAGGACTTTATAGAACTTAAACCTTAATTGTTTTATAATCGAACCTTTCCATAATTCCAGTATCATAACTACCCGATTTGAACTCATCATTCTTAAGCAGTGCAAGGTGAAGGGGAATAGTTGTTTGGATTCCTTCGACCACAAATTCTTCTAAGGCCCTTTCCATCCTTGCGATAACTTCTTCACGATTTTTTCCTTTACAAATTACCTTAGCAATCATGGAATCGTAATAAGGAGGGACCACATATCCGGCATAAGCATGCGTATCTACTCTAACACCAAAACCTTTAGGGGTGTGAAATGCGGTTATTTTTCCTGGATTAGGTGCGAAATTTTTAGTTACATTTTCCGCATTAATTCTGCATTCCATTGCAAAAATTCCTTCGGGTAGATATCCATTGCCTAGAATTTTTTCGCCATTGGCTATTTTAATTTGTTCAGCAATTAAATCAAATTGCATCACTTCTTCCGTAACTGGATGTTCAACTTGAATTCGAGTATTCATTTCCATGAAGTAGAAGTTCCTAAATTTGTCTACAAGAAACTCAATCGTCCCCATACCTTCATACTTAATGGCTTTTGCAGCTTTCACTGCAGCTTCACCCATTTTTTTTCTTAATTTATCATCAACAAAAGGTGAAGGGCACTCTTCCAGTAATTTTTGATGTCTGCGTTGGACAGAACAATCTCTTTCTGACAAATGACAAGCATTTCCTCTATGATCTCCAGCTACTTGGATTTCGATATGTCTAGGTTCTACCAAAAACTTCTCCATGTACATACCGTCGTTCCCAAAAGCTGCAGCTGATTCTTGCCTAGCAGAATCCCAAGCGGCTTCTATGTCTTCTTCTTTTTTTACGATACGCATTCCTTTACCACCGCCACCTGCAGTCGCTTTGAGTATAACAGGGTATCCAATTTTATCTGCAACTTTTTTCGCATTTGATACGCTACTCAAAAGACCATCTGATCCAGGAATACATGCTACTCCTGCAGCGATCATTGTTTCCTTAGCGGTAACTTTGTCGCCCATTTTATTGATCATCTCGGCAGTTGGGCCTATAAATTTAATTCCCGTATCCTCACAAATTTTTGCAAAAGTTGCATTTTCAGCTAAGAAACCATAACCCGGATGTATCGCATCGGCATTGGTTATTTCAGCGGCTGCCATAATGTTAGTAATCTTCAAGTACGAGTCGGCCCCTTTTGGACCACCGATACAAACTGCTTCGTCTGCAAACTTGACGTGCAAGGAATCTTTATCAGCCGTTGAATATACAGCGACAGATTTTATGCCCATTTCTCTACAGGTTCTTATTACTCTGAGGGCTATTTCCCCTCTATTGGCGATGAGGATTTTCTTGAACATTTTTATTGATTTTTAGTTTGGCATGAACTCTAGTCAGGAGAGTATGATTAGTACATTCATTTCTCTACTAGCAATTCATGCGCTGTGTATTATGCAAGATCAATTAAAAACAAAGGTTGGTCGTATTCAACTGGTGTTTGATCATTCATCAGAATTTTCACAACAGTACCTGAAACTTCTGATTCTATTTCGTTAAATAGTTTCATCGCTTCAACTATCGCAACAACATCTCCTTGATTTATTTTGTCTCCTACTTTTATGAATACTTCTTTGTCCGGAGAAGGCTTTCTATAAAATGTGCCTACCATCGGTGATTTGAAAACATAATAGTCCTCACTAGGAGGCGTATCTGTATTAGCGGTATTGCTTTCTATATTTTTTGTTTCAGGCGCACTCAGCGATGCCGCTGCTGCTGCTTCGGGAGCCGGAGCTGCTGCGCTTGGCATTACTGAAACCATCTGTTGTGCTTTGCCTTTAAAGAAATCTTTAGAACGGATAGTTACTGAAAAATCTCCTTGTTTCATTTTAAACTCAGCTAAATCAGATTTGTCAACTAGTTTTATTAACTCGTGTATTTCCTTATTATTCATAGCTCTTGGTTTGGATTATTTATTTAGCACGCTCCATGTATGCTCTAGTTCTTGTATCAACTTTAATTTTATCACCTTCATTAACAAAAAGGGGAACATTGATTGCTGCACCAGTTTGTAAGGTAGCTGGTTTAGTGGTATTGGTCGCGGTATCTCCTTTTACACCTGGCTCACTGTAAGTAACTTCTAAAATAACAAATGATGGTAGCTCACAGGTCAATATTTCTTCGGTATTTGCATTATACAATGCTTCAACATTCATCCCGTCAACCATTAAGTCATTATTCTCAATCAGGTCTTCCGGAATACTTACTTGTTCAAAAGTCTCACTATTCATGAAGTGGAACCCCATGTCATCTTTATAGAGATATTGAAATTTTCTGCGTTCAATTCTCACCTCATCAATTTTGTGTCCAGATGGCCAAGTATTATCAATTACTTTTCCTGAGGTTAAGCTTTTCAACTTGGTTCTTACGAAGGCGGGACCTTTACCGGGTTTAACGTGCTGAAATTCAACCACTGTAAAAACATCATGATTGTAATTCATGCAAAGTCCATTTCGTATGTCGGAAGTCGATGCCATAAAATTAGTTTGGTTTAGATTGTAAAAGTAAGATATTTTTTGGAAACCTCTTTTATTGAAGTTTAAATAAAGAAAAATCTATATGGGGAGATTAAGTGGAAAATTAATATGCCCAAACTAAGTAGGTTGAGCCCCAAGTAAATCCACCCCCGAATGAAGTCAGAATGAGCTTGTCTCCTTTCTTTAATTTACTTTCCCATTCTGCCAAACAGATAGGGATAGTGCCTGCAGTCGTATTTCCATATTTATGGATGTTAATCATGACTTTTTCCGGCGCTATATTTGCACGTTTCCTAGTTGCCTCAATAATGCGGAGATTTGCTTGATGTGGAACAAGCCAGTCAACATCATCTCCACTCAAATTATTATTTTCTAAAATTTCACTACAAACACTAGCCATATTAGAAACTGCAAATTTGAATACATGTTTGCCTTCTTGGTAGACGCAGTGCATCTTTTTATCGACTGTTTCTTTACTTGCCGGTTGCAATGAGCCTCCAGCTTTTTGACGCAAGTATTCGACTCCTGATCCATCCGTTTTAAGTATGCTGTCTTGAATACCCAAAGATTGATCCTCACTGGGCTCTAACAATACAGCTCCTGCGCCATCACCAAAAATGATACAGGTATTTCTATCCGAGTAATCAATAATTGAACTCATGGTATCCGCACCTACTACAATAACTTTTTTGTATTGCCCACTTTCCACAAAGCGTCTGCCTGTTTCTAATGCAAACAAAAATCCGGAACATGCTGCACCTAAATCATAACTAAATGCATTAATCAATCCGCTTTTGTGACAGATTAGGTTTGCAGTAGCTGGAAAGGGCATGTCAGGAGTAACTGTTGCGCAAATTAACAAGTCTATTTCACTTCCTTTAATACCTCTTTTTACAAGTATTTCATTCACCGCCTCAGCACCCATGTCGGACGTCGCTAGATTCTTTTCTTTAAGAATCCTACGTTCGTGAATTCCAGTCCTACTAACAATCCATTCATCGCTAGTATCGACCATATTCTCAAGCATAGCATTAGTGAGTTTATGTGGGGGTACATAAGCTGCGACACTAGTAATGCTAGCTCTTAAAGTATACATCTGTAGGGTTAAGCTTCGGTTAACTGCTTTCCTCTGTAGTGTAATACGCCATCTACAAAGTATGCTCTGTGACGCACATGTGCTTCACCGGTAGTACTGCAGACTGAAATCGTAGGTGCAGTAGCTTTATAATGCGTTCTTCTTTTGTCTCTTCTAGTTTTAGAAATTTTACGCTTAGGATGTGCCATTTTGCTTTATTTTTTATTTTTTAATTTTTCAAGAGCTGCCCATCGAGGGTCAAATCTTGCTTCCTGTTTAATACTTAACTTATTAATAGTTTCTTGATTGCAAGCCGATTTACCGTTTTTATCTTCTGGGTGAACACAACGAAGTGGAACACTCACGATAATAAACTCATAAATTAAGCTTGAAACATCAATGAAATCATCATTTTCAGAGATGTAAATAACATCTTCATCTTTATTTTCATCTCCCATGTCCCCGAATTTCAATGCAAGCTCATAATCTCCAAAAATAGTCTGATTAAAAGGTTCTGTGCATCGGTCACAAGGCATTTCAAAAGTCCCATCTACATAAAATGTTAACAAAAAGAAATTCTCTCTTTTGTCAAAATCTATTTTCACTTCGATAGCACATTTTTTAAATTCGCTATCGTCAAATTTCTCGAAGAATTTAGGGCCAATCAAGTATTCAAACTGATGCAGCCTTTTCTTCATTCCTACAAAAGGAATTTTGAACTCTTGTAAAAATTTATTTTCCATTTCTAAAATAGGAGTGCAAAGATAAGCATAAATTGTGAAAAAAATATTATCAAACCTTGATTTTATGGAATCTCAAAATAGTTAGAGTATGATTAGATGTTCTTAGCTTCTTTAGCATTTTTGTTAATGTTCTCTAAATGTTATCAACTTTAAATTGCGCTATTTAAATTTAAGAAAACTTCCATTTACATTTGTATAAAATAAAATATAATGAATATGTCTAAATGGATTTTTGGTTTTGGTGCTTTACTGATTCTAAGCGCATGTGTTTCGAAGAAAGAATATGCAGCATTGCAAGCGACGAGTGACAAGCATAAAGAAGAGTTTATAAAAAAAGATAAGGAATATGGCGAGCTTGCGGTGCAAGCCGATGCTTTTAAAGATAATATCGCCTTAGCAGAAAAGCAAAATAGTAATTTACAAAAAGCGCTAGAGGCTTGCCTTAGCAACTCTGCTCAAGGGTCAGCAAATATCACAAAATTGCTGGATGAGGTTAATAAATCCAATGCTTATATTAAGAAACTTGTAGATAGTAAATTCAAGAATGACTCTTTGAATTTATTCATTTCTAACTCCTTGAAAAGATCTTTAGATAATATTGATGATGAAGATGTAGATGTAAAAGTGCTGAAGGGAGTTGTTTTTATTTCTTTATCGGATGGATTGTTGTATCAAACGGGTAGTTACGATGTCTTACCGTCAGCTGAACCTGTTTTAGCAAAAGTTGCGAAAATTATTAATGATTACCAAGATTATGATGTTTTGGTGGAAGGGCATACAGATAATGAATCTTTTAGCGGGTCAGGAGTTATTAAAGATAACTGGGACTTAAGTGCTATGCGTGCCACGTCTGTAGTTCGTTTTCTTCAAGATAAACTTAATGTAGCCCCTGAACGAATGACAGCAGGTGGACGCTCAGAGTATAACCCTAAAGTGAGCAACGAGTCAGAAGAAGGAAAAGCTGCAAATCGAAGAACAGTTATCGTGGTCATGCCAAAATTAGGACAGTTTCTTGATCTCATGAACCAGGCACCTGCAGGAAATTAGAGCAAATAAAAAAGCTTCCAAGTGCCACTTGGAAGCTTTTTTATTTAGACCAAATTTGGACTAGGCTAATTCTTTAACACTGCGCTGGATGAAATCGGTAAGCTTTTTACCTTTCAACATACCTTGCCCCAATAAGGCAAGATCATATAGATGTTGAATTTCTTCTTTTTTCTTCTTCCCACCTTTTAAGATTTTTCCCGCGATTTTATGGTTGGTATTAACTACTAAATTTAATCCACCAGGCATATCTCCCATAAAAGGCATTCCGCTGCCTAACTGCTGCATTTCTTTCATTCTTCTTAACCACTCGCTCTGAGTTATTAGGACAGGCATATCATCGGGAGATAGCGCTTTTAATTCAACGCTTACATTAGTATCACCAATGGTATCTTCAAAAACTTTTTTTAGTTTCTCTTCCTCTTTTTCGTTTAAAACAGATTCAAGCTTCTCGTCTTTTTCAATCAATTTATCCATGGTATCTGAATCCACACGTTTAAATACGGAATCCGGATTTTTCATTTCAAGATGTTGCATAAAATGATTATCAATCAAGGCATCCATTTTCAATACATCATAAGATTTTGCTTTTGCGGAACTAATGTAGGCATCTTGCCCTTCGACATCATTGGTGTAAACATGAACCAGTTTGCCATCTTTATCCGTTTGAAGTGCTTTAATCTTTTCTGTATATTCCTCTATGGTTTTGAGTTCATTCGTGGTGTTTTCTAATAAACAAGCCCCTTTAGTTCTATCGAAAAACTTCTCGTCGCTCAACATACCATATTTCACAAAGACGCCCAGACTTTCCCATTTTTCTTCGAATGATTGACGATCTTTCTTGAAGAGATCAACTAATTTATCAGATACTTTTTTACTTACGTGTCCCGTAATTTTCTTTACATTGCTATCACTTTGTAAATAACTTCTAGATACGTTCAATGGGATGTCAGGTGAATCAATTACACCGTGCAACATCGTTAGAAATTCGGGAACTATATTTTCAACATTATCCGTAACAAATACTTGATTACTATATAGACCTATTTTATTTTTTTGAACTTCATAGGTTTTTTTCAATTTGGGGAAATAAAGAATTCCGGTGAGTTTAAAAGGGAAGTCTACATTAAGATGAATCCAAAACATCGGATCTTCACTCATCGGATAAAGCTCTCTGTAAAAATTTAGATAATCTTCATCGCTTAAGTTGCTCGGTGATTTTATCCAGGCTGGAGAGGTATTGTTAATAATGGCATCTTTGGTTTGGGTCTCCATAATCTCCTTGCCATCTTTATCTTTTTCTCCTGTTGCAACTTCAGCGCTTTCTTCACCAAACTTAATTGGAATAGGAAGAAACTTGCAATACTTGTTAAGTAAACTTCGAATTTTCGCTTCTTCTAGGAATTCGATGGACTCTTCGTTTATGTGCAGTATAATGTCTGTTCCACGATCTTTTTTGTCAGATTCCTCAAGCTCATAGTTAGGGCTTCCATCACAACTCCATTTTGAAGCAGGAGCATCTTTGTATGATTTTGTTACGATCTCAACATTATCGGCAACCATGAATGCGCTATAAAAGCCTAATCCAAAATGTCCAATAATTTGAGCTTTGTCGTCCATTCCTTTGAACTTTTCTATAAACTCTTCAGCACTGGAGAATGCGATTTGATTAATATAATTGTCAATCTCTTCTGCTGTCATACCAATTCCTTTATCACTAATGGTGAGCGTTTTGGCTTTGGAGTCCAGACTGACTTCAATTTGAGTGCTCCCTAAATCACCTTTAAGTTCTCCTTTCTTGGAAAGCAAAAGCAATTTTTGAGTAGCATCTACTGCATTGGAGACCAATTCTCGCAAGAAAATATCATGGTCTGAATACAAGAATTTTTTTATGATGGGGAAAATGTTCTCCGTTTGTACATTAATACTTCCTTTTTGCATAATTAAGCTTGTTTTTATTTAATTGAACTAAATCAAAGTTTGTGCCTTAGGATATAATGTGACAACTTGGCAGAAAAATGCCAAAATTAACTTCTCTTTTGTCTGAATGGGGGGTTGTATTTCTTGATGTTAATCAATTCAGATTTTGGAAGTTGCCTGTTTCACTTTTAAAACATACTTGTCTTCAGAAAGTAATACTTAATTTTGCCGTCTTCCTAAGCAAGTGCTCAGGGATTAAAAAAGGAGTAGCTTTTTCATTCGTTTTCTTTTGAATAGCTGTTGTAAAATTTCTTAAAAGGACCGCTCTGGCTTAAAAGTGTCTCGCGTTGACCATAATCAGCAATTTTTCCACCTTCCAGCATCATTACATAATCTGCTTTAGAGATAGTGGCTAATCGGTGTGCAATAATAATTGAGGTTCTGTTTTGCACAAGTTTATTAATTGCTTTTTGCACAATAAATTCAGTTTCTGAGTCCACGGATGATGTCGCTTCATCTAAGATCAATATCTTTGGTCTAAAGACTAAGGCTCTCACAAATGATATTAACTGACGTTGACCTAGGCTTAAAGTTGCTCCTCTTTCCATAACCTGATAGTTGTATTGATTCGGTAATTTTTCAATAAACTCATTGGCTCCTATTAATTTTGCTGCATGTTTTATCTCTTCATCTGAAATACCCTGATCAAGCAGACGAATATTATCGAGAATACTTCCCGAAAACAAGAAAACATCCTGTAAAACTGTACTTATTTGTTTGCGATAAAAATTCAAATCATATTCTTTTATAGGAATGCCGTCTAGTAAAATATCTCCTTCTTGCCAATCATACAAACGACTAATTAAATTAATGATACTGCTTTTCCCCGATCCTGTATGGCCAACAATTGCAAGTGTTTTACCCGCAGGCAAATGAAAGGATATATCGTTGAGTACATAGTCTCTCGAGTTGTATGCAAAATTTAAGTTTTTAAACTCAATTTCTCCAGTAAGATTTTCAATTTTTTGTTTTCCTTGATTCGGAATGTAATCTTTCCGATTGAGCAATTGAAATACACGTCTAGCAGCTACTAATCCCATTTGCATGGTATTAAATCGTTCTGCCATGAATCGGATGGGACGAAACAATAATCCTATCAATAAAATGAATTGAACAATCAAACCGACATCTGCTGGAGTGCCATAAGATGTCGTTAGCTTATTTTTTATCAACAAGCCAGCCCCAAGCCAGACCATAAGTCCAATAGCTACAGCAAGCAAAATTTCGACAACTGGAAAGAATATAGAATATGCCCAAATCGCTTCTACGTTGGCATCTTTATGTTTTTTATTGATGGCTTCAAATTTTTGAAATTCTTGATTTTCGGCACCAAATATTTGAACCAATCGCATGCCTGAAATATGCTCTTGCAGAAATGCATTGAGGAGTGATACTTGTGTACGGACTTTTTGAAATGCTTTTTTAACACTTTCCTTAAAAATATAAGTACTAAGTATCATAAAAGGAAGCGCAGCTAGGCTAATAAAGGCAAGTTGCCAACTTTTAAGAAACATCCATACCACAATAACAAGAAGTGTAAGTATATCTGCTAAGAGTTGAATAAAGCCTTGAGTAAAAATACTATTGATTGTTTCAATATCATTAACTGTGCGTGTGGTGGTGGTCCCGATCGGGGTTTTATCAAAATAGCGAAGGTTTAAACTTAGTACTTGTTTAAAAACAGCTGTTCGCAAATTCTTGACTACAGACTGCCCCAGTTTATTGCTGCTAAATATGAAAAAATAGCGGAGAATTGATTCGGTCATTAAGGTCACAATAATGAGGATCACCAAGAGCTGAGTGTTCGATCCATTGTTCAGTATGTTTTCATCAATTAGGCGTTGAATCAATTCGGGGCGAAGCGGCCCAAGTATTGCAAGCGCTAAAGAATACATGATAGTGGTAATCAACAAGAACTTGAACGGAAATGCCAATTTGATTACCTTCCAGAGTAAATGAAGATCCATCGATTGTGTTGTATGTTCGTGTTTTGACATATATTTTATAGGTAAGGATATTTAACATTCCACAAAAATAAACCTTGAGGTGGCGCTGCTTTATTGTATTTTAATGGGGTACCATTGCGTAAAGATTCCTCTAAATCTTGTAAACTTAATTTTCCCCGTCCAATATCCACCAAACATCCAACCATTCGCCTAATTTGATTGCGTAAATATCTATTCGCTTTCACTTTAAATATGACCCGTTTTTCTGGCCCAAAATAGCACCAGTCTGCTTGAGTGACTTTAGACAGGTGATTGCTCAATTCAGGATTAAATCGACATAAAGCGATGTAGTTGTCATATTTGGTAAACAACTTACAAGCTTCGTTGATTTGAGTGAAATCCAATTCACTCAAAGGGTACCACCATGTTTGATTTCTTCTAAATAACTCATATGTTTCATCTAGAAAATACCAGTATGTGCGTTCGGTAGCATCAAATCGAGCATGTGCTGAAGGTTCGACCTGGTGAACATTAAGAATTCCAATATCTTTTGGAAGCATTTTCTGGAGAATAAATTTGAGATTCTCTCTTTCCTTAGGTGCATCAAAATGCAGAAAATATCGTTTCGCATTTACACCCGTATCTGTCCTACCACAACCCACAATATAGATGGGCATATCATAAAGCTTACTCAAGACTTGCTCGATGGCTTGTTGAATAGAAATGAATTCAGGTTGCCGTTGCCAGCCAAAGTAGTTGCTGCCATCGTAGGCGATTTCTAGGAAAAGTCGTTGTGGGTAGTTTTTTTTCATTTACTATTGACAAAGATAGTGTTTTCAATAGCATGTATTAGAGAACTTAAGGAAATGAATGCGCTCTAAAAGGGAAATGACTAAAAAATTGTACATTAGAACTGATACAGAAATATGTTCTTCGGGTTTTCTTTGAAAAGAATATCTCCGTAGGTATATTTGCTTTCTAAAGAAGAAAAATGATTCAACGTATCCAAACCATTTATTTAACGATTGCAGCTTTGTTCGCTGGCATGTTCAGCTTTTTTAGTGAGTTCGCCATAATAAGTTTAAATAGCAGGGGTGTTCAGGAGCTTAGTTCTTCAGGTTTGGCAATTATTTCGGGTATACTTGCTTTTACTACAATTTTCTTTTTTAAGAAAAGACGTATTCAATTGACATTGATAGGGCTAAATAGTATAATGCTAATGATAACTTTAGTTTTATTTGTCTTGAGTGAGGGTATATCTGAGTTTTATAAGGTCTGGCCGTTCTATCTTTTGATAGGCTCTTTTGTGGCTTTATTTTTGGCAAGGAAGGGTGTTAAAGCCGATGAGGAACTGATTCGATCGGCTGATCGACTGAGGTAGGTTTTCGTTGATTGAATGCATAACTTTCTAAATTTGAATAAAATATTCCCATAAAATACGTAGAGCGTTGTTTGCTCTATTAATTATTTTTAACTTTAGATGAGTTTTTGGCATGGTTAAAAAGAATTAATCTTGAAGTATCCGAAAGGCAAGTAAATTAAATAAAAAAAGTAAGTGAATGAGAATTATAGCAATAGTAGGACTTAGTTTAATGATTTTTTTAGGGGCATGTAAATCTAGTTCTGCGGTTTCCTCGGAATCAAGCGATGCACAGTACGACGAAACTATTCAGCAAGAGGGTAAAAGTGAAAACATTAGTTCTGAAGGTAAAGAAGTTGACCAATCTTCAAATGGAATAGTGAACCCCTTAGGAGTAAGTCCACAAAGTGGGGGAATGAAGAAGAGTATTCCAATTAAAAAAAGTTCTTCAGGCGGCAATTAATTAAATTAATTTTATACATTTGCAGCCCGAAAAGAATAGAAATATTCTTCGAGGTATTGGGCCAGTAGCTCAGCTGGATAGAGCACCTCCCTTCTAAGGAGGCGGTCCTAGGTTCGAATCCTAGCTGGCTCACAAAGTCTCATTCCATCTGGTTTGAGACTTTTTTATTTACGATTAGCTAAGCTAAAATTTTATCTCTCGATGATTACTTTTTTCGTAATCAATCCATTTTGAGTTGCAAGCTGCACTAAATAGATGCCTTGACTAAGTTCACTAAGATTTACCTCTAAAATGATATGCTCTGCTGAATGCTTATAGGTTTCAAGAATTTGCCCTTGCATATCAACAATACTCACCAAAACATCTTCATTTACAGCACTTAAGTCAAGGTTAAATCTACCAGTACTCGGGTTAGGATAAAGCACAAAGTCTATTGCATTAATCGGTTTGATTCCCACTGCAGGCTGGTAAGTTGTATCCGTATTGAAAGGGGCATTTCTAAATGAAATCAAATGTGACTTAACGATTAAATGCGGATTGAATCCGTCGTCACAGTTAGTGCATGTTGTGCCTGATATGCATCCAGGATTGTTTGGATGGCATAAATCTACATAGTCTTCGTCAAAGATATATTTTAGCTCTATAGGGGTATTAGAAATATATGGGGTCATATCATAATCAAACCATTGGGCAATACTACCAGGGCACCAACCTGCTCTGTCGTATATCCATGTCCCATTTTGCGGACTACAAGCATCTGGATTAGGATTGCAATCATTCCAATTGTCTTGAGAAAATGTTTCAACTCCACCCACCCAAATGTGATGCTCATCTCGATGGAATTCAGCAGCATTTCCAGTGTTGTTAGCTCCCCAACCATGTCCAGTTGATACCAGTTTTAAGGCAGAAGCCTCCACACCATTTTCGTAAGAAAAGTCATAGATTTCGCAAGGTTGTAGGTCTGCCATGTTACCAAAGTCATAGGTTTCGCTCCATAACTTATCTATTTTACTATATGCCTGTTCGGGTATACCAGCATTATATGCTAAGTTTAAGCTGTACAAAAAACCATTCCCTTGCGTGCCTAAATTCCCTCGAAAAGTTACTTTACCTTGCAGCAGCGACATAAAATCGCTCAAATCAATATTGTGGGAACAGGCTACTCCATATGGGGTTAAGTATCTTATAATCTCGTACCATTCTCCGT
The DNA here is from genome assembly GCA_016777395.1 of Chitinophagales bacterium. Classification (GTDB taxonomy): domain Bacteria; phylum Bacteroidota; class Bacteroidia; order Chitinophagales; family UBA8649; genus JAFMKE01. The sequence goes on from JADHRO010000009.1 coordinate 13,108, forward strand.
TATGGCCTTTAACGCTTAAACTTGAAACACGGTCCCATGGATCGCACCCTCCAGGAGGACAATCAATACTCAAGGTAGCATATATCGAATCAAAAGCCCCCACATAGCTAGGTAGCGTAGCTTCTACATCTTCGGTGTAATTGTCTAAATCTAACCACAGGTCATCAAATGCGTCGATACTAAGGTTGCTTGCTGAGGAGCTTATGTTGAAATCAATGGATTGAGTAACAGATCCTCCATAATTGTTGGCAGCTCTTACTTCAAAGGTATGCGTGCCATAAGCCTCGGGTGTCCACCATGCCGTATAATGCTTATTTCCCCAATCTTTCAATCCAAGGTTTATGCCATCCACTGAAAAATATACGGCATTGACATCAAAAAGATTGTCGAAGTCAATATCTATGATTGCTGCAAGCTCAATGGGCATAAAGTTCATCATGTAAAAATTGCCTGCTATGGGGTTTCGAATATCGATATTTGGCACATTGCTTAATGCGTCAATGACCATAAATGAAGATTCAATAGGAACCGCTGGATTATAGGAGATATCTCCATCTTGCTTGGCTCTAACAACAACTTCTCCCGAAGTCCCTGACAAGGTAATTGTAGATCCGCTCACTGATGCAGGCCCACTTACCACCTCAAAACTAACAGATAAACCTGAAGTGCTATTCGCATTTATTGAAAACGGAGCATCTAAACTTACTTTATTATCAATTTGAGGAAAACTTATCGCCTGCTCTCCGATGTCTAGTGTCCCGCTAAAATTTGAACTATCGCCTAATAATTCTAGGTGCATTAATTGTGCATTTCTGGTTCCGTTACCGGTTAAAGATTCCAATTCCAATATGCTTGTGTTATTACTATTCGGAAAGCCATGGTCAAATTTATAGTAAAGAACTAAATCTGTTTCATCGCCTTGAAGCTCATTTGCCATCATATTGTTTAGATCAGTCGAAGAAAGTGCTTTAGTCCACAAGGATACCTCATCAGCTCGACCTGGATAGACGAAGTTAAATCCGCCCTCCAGGCTTTTACCTATCGCAAAAGGTTTGTCGATAGAGCTAATCACACCACTTGCAGAGCTGCTTCCTATCGAAACTCCATCTATAAATAATTCTATACTTGTACCATTATAGACTAAGGCAATATGTTGCCATTGATTGGGGATGATTGTTCCCGCTGGACCAACAACTTCATGCAGACCTGTGTTGGTCAATAATCGGCATTCCAAAGCCCCTCCACCAAGTTGCAAAATATAGAAGCCTCCTGTTCCCGTGCCATTGCCGCGAATGCCCATCATCCCAGCTCCGTATTGATGTCGATCTGCATTAAACCAACCCGCCATACTGATTGCATTCTTATTCGCAATTAGTTGAACAGCAGAATCTAAGACGACATAATCATTGTTGCCGTCAAAATGTAAATGTTGATTGCTTTGCGCTTGAGCGATTTCAGTTAAGCTTACAATAACTAGAAATACGAATTGGAATATATTTTTCATTCATGATTATTTTTTCAAAAATAGCGATTATTTTATAAGTAGCATTTGTTCAGAAATTTCAAAAGAACTTGCTTAAATTTGAAAAGTATGTTTAGTCCAGAAGACATTCTCTTAAAATATTGGGGGTTCCATACTTTTCGGCCCTTACAAAGAGAAATTATTGAAAATGTGTTGAACGGTAAAGATACGCTCGCACTGTTGCCGACAGGGGGCGGAAAATCTATCTGTTTTCAAGTCCCAGCTCTATGCCAAGAAGGTATTTGTATTGTGGTCTCTCCGCTTATTGCACTAATGAAAGATCAAGTTCATAATCTTGCAAAAAATGGAATTTCAGCAGCTGCAATATTTTCTGGAATGAGCAAACGACAAATTGACCAGACATTGGATAACTGTGTTTATGGGAAAGTTAAATTCCTCTATGTATCCCCTGAACGATTGCAGACAGCTATTTTTAAGGAACGAGTAAAACGTATGCAAGTCAATCTCTGGGCGATAGATGAAGCGCATTGCATATCGCAATGGGGATATGATTTTAGACCACAATACTTGCAAATTGAAGAAGTACGTTCTACTCACCCTGATGTGCCTGTTTTAGCATTAACTGCAACTGCTACACAAAATGTAGTAGGTGATATTCAAGAAAAGCTTGCATTCGAACAATGCAATTTGTTACAAGGAAGCTTTTTACGTCCAAATTTGAGTTACTCTGTCCTTTATGAGGATGCTAAATATTCCAAGTTAGTAGATATACTTCAAAAAGTAAATGGGTCTTCTATAGTCTATGTGCGCAGTAGACGCAAAGCAAAAGAAATAGCAGATTATCTCAGTCAATGTAAAATAAGCGCCACTTATTATCATGCTGGATTAAAAACGGATGAGCGAAGTATTCGGCAGAAAAATTGGTTGAATAATAAATTGCGGGTCATTGTAGCCACTAATGCTTTTGGAATGGGAATAGATAAACCCAATGTAAGGACCGTGGTTCATATGGATATGCCCGAAAGTCCCGAAGCTTATTTTCAAGAGGCAGGTAGGGCTGGTCGAGATGGCAAAAAATCATATGCTGTTCTTCTATTCAATTTAGCAGACAAGATGCAGGCTATGGATCGATTAGAAAATACGATGCCGAACATAGCTGAAATTAAGAAGGTTTATAATGCCTTGGGGAATTTTTTACAATTAGCAATAGGTTCAGGCTTAGAGCAAGCCTATCCATTTGATCTGGCAAGATTTTGTAAACAATATGATTTTAATGCCCTAAAGACAATCAATGCCTTGAAGTTTCTCGAACAGGAAGAATACATTTACCTTTCAGATTCGGTATTTCAATCATCAAAAATAATGATGAAGGCCAATAAAGCTGTGCTGTATAAATTTATGGTAGAGAATAAGCAATACGAACCCTTGATTAAATATCTGCTAAGGGCGTACAGCGGTGTTTTTGATGGGTTTACCAATATTGATGAAAAAAAGATAGGTGAAATTTTAAATTCAAACAAAATAAAAATTGTTAAAGCCCTTAGCTTCTTAGATCAGTTAGGGATCATTCAATATGAAAAGTTTTTAGATGATACATACCTGCGCTTTTTAATGCCAAGGGTAGCTACAATTGATTTGGCCATAAGTAAGAAGAATATTGAAAAAAGGATTGCAACATATAAGGAGAAGCTTGAAGCAATGATTCAGTATTCATCGAATAAGCATATATGTCGAAGCAATTCACTGTTGGAATATTTTGGAGAAATTAGGGGAGATAGATGCGGAATATGTGATTTTTGTGTTGGCCGAAATAAATTGGATATTAGCGAGTTAGAATATGAAAATTTAATGAAATTAGCGAAAGAAGAGTTTGGTGATGAAGAGCATACCTTGGAGTATATTGTTTCAGCGCTTCCTTTTCCCAATAAATTAGTGCTCACTAATTTTTTAAAATGGTTGATTGATTTTGAGATTATTATTAAGCAAGAAAATGGAAAATACTTTTGGAGTCGAAAAAAATAATTTTATTAGCTAGTAGTGATATTAACTATGACCAGCGCTTGCAGAAGATTGCATCATCTTTGATGAGATTTAAAAAAAATGTACTGCTTATTGGTCGAAAAAAGTACAGTGCTGAAGCATTGCAAGTTCAAAACTATCAGCAGGATAGGGTTCAATGTCTCATAAATAGAGGCATGTTGTTTTACCTAGAATTGAATTTTCGATTATTTTTTCGGGTCCTTGGAAAGAAGGTTGATGTGGTTTGCGCTAATGACCCGGATACCTTGCTTGCCGCATTAATGATTAAATGGTTTTGTCGGGCTGAATTAATCTATGATGCCCATGAATATTTTATTGAAGTTCCAGAATTATCGGGAAAAGTTTTTAAGCAGAAAATTTGGAGTAGTATCGAGAGATTTGGCGTCAAGCATGCGTCAAAATGCTATACTGTAAATGGAAGCTTGGCTAAATTGTTTGGAGAAAAGTTCGGAAAACCATTTAGCGTGGTGAAGAATGTCCCAGTTGCAAGTAAGCAAGCAATTGATGCGGATAAATCGGATGTGATCTTGTATCAGGGCGCTTTGAATAAGGGAAGAGGCTTGGAAGCATTGCTGCAAGCAATGCTGCAAGTCAATGCGCATCTTGTATTAGTAGGGAGGGGAGATATCGAAACTGACCTGCATCAATTAGTTCAATCTCTACAAATTCAAGATAAAGTAAGTTTTAAAGGTTACGTTTTACCTGCAGAACTGAAGCAACTTACGGCAAGCGCATACATTGGGGTGAACTTACTCGAAGGAAGTAGCCTAAATTATCATTATTCTTTAGCAAACAAGTTTTTCGATTATATGCATGCAGGTGTTCCCAGTATTAATATGAATTTTCCCGAGTATGCAAAAATACATAAGAAGGCAGCAACAGGAATTTTAATTGAAAACTTGAACCCTGAGGAGGTGAGCAGAGCTATTAATACCTTGATTAAAGATCAACAATTGTATAATAAATTTCGAGGCAATTGTATACAATTAAGTAAGCGATATAACTGGGAAGAAGAAGAAAAAATACTAATTAATATTTATACTTAATCATCCACAAAGAAGAATGCATCTTCGATGTGTTCAAGTGAATGTATTTTGCTTAAAGCAATAATATCGAATCTAACTTCTCCCTCCCATTTATTCTCAGCTATCCAGTAACTAGCAGCAAGCATTATTCTTTTTTGCTGCGCCTCATTAACAAAGTCCTCGGGGTGGCCAAAATCATTTCTACTTCTTAATTTTACCTCTACAAAAACGATGGTTTTTTCCTTCTTCGCGATAAGGTCTATTTCAAAATGACTATACCTGTAGTTTTGCGCGATTATTGAATAACCACAGGCGCTAAGAAAATGTGCTGACTGCTTTTCTGCTGCTTTTCCTAAGTCATTGTGTTTAGCCATAAAACTAATGTACAAATAAACCACATAATTTGGCATTGTGCTTATTTGGCTATTACTTTGCACATCAAATAAAGTTTATGGAAAAATTAATTGAGAATTTTGCGGAACAGATGAAAACGGCTCTGGAAATTGGAGAGGCCTATAGCTTTAAAACAAGTCCAAAACAATTTTCTAATGTAGTGATATGTGGACTAGGAGGATCAGGGATTGGTGGTAGCCTTATCAAAGACGCAACCATCAATGAAATTAATATCCCAGTGAATACGGTAAATGGGTACTTTTTACCGGCTTTTGCTGGTGAGGGTAGTTTGATTATAATCTCATCCTACAGCGGAAATACAGAAGAAGCTTTACATTGTTTGGAGGAAGCATTGAAGAGAGATGCAACGATTTGCGCAATTACATCAAATGGTAAAGTAAAGGAACTGAGTCAAAAACATGGTTTTGATTGCATTTTTATTCCTGGAGGAAATCCTCCACGCTCCACGCTAGGAATGTCTGCAACACAGTTGCTATATATTTTAAATTATTTTGAATTAATCTCAGATACATTTAAAAATGATTTAAGAAAAACGATCAATTTAATCAGCGCAGACAGGAACAATATCAAGAAAATTGCTAATGAATTAGCTCAAGGTATTTATAATAAAATTCCCGTCTTATATAGCTCAGACCATATAGAATCTGTAACTATTCGATGGCGTCAACAAATTAACGAAAATGGAAAGCAGTTATGTTGGCACCATGTGCTACCTGAGATGAACCATAACGAATTAGTCGGTTGGCGAGATAAGAATGAAGACTTAGCCGTAGTATTTTTAAGGAATGATAATGATTTCGCTAAAGTTGCCAAGCGTATGGATTTAAACAAAGAAGTTTATAAAACTTGTACACCACATATACATGAAATTTGGTCTAAAGGTGAAAGCTTCTTAGAAAGAGCGATATATCTAATTCATCTTGGTGATTGGCTGACGCTCTATTTGTCTCACTT
>JADHRO010000010.1 GCA_016777395.1 Chitinophagales bacterium
TCTCGACACGGATATTCTTCATCTTCGCTAATTGGTAAAATAATTTGAGCTGAAGTTGCTTATCTTTAGGTCTACGATAAATGAAGTTGAAATTATTCATATTTAGCGCCTTTACATTCCTCCTGATCGGAGCGCATGCTCAATTTGATAAAACTTTAGCGTTGGCTAAACAATATTATCAAACGGGTGATTATGAAAAGTCAGCCAAGTTGTTCGAAGAATTATGGAAGGATAACAACCAGAACTTATACTATTACACCTCCTTATACAATTCGTATATTCGCTTGAACGATTATGCTCATGCTGAGCAGTTGGTGAAAAAGCAAGTCAAAAGGAATAAAGACGACTTAAGCTACAAAATAGACCTAGGCTATATTTATTCTCAGAATAATGAATCCGCTAAAGCCGAGGATATTTATAAGGACGTAATAAGCCTGCTACCAGATAATCAAACATTTATTCGCAGTACTGCAGCAAAATTTATTGGAATTCGTAAACTTGATTATGCGATTGAATGCTATTTAAAAGGGCGTGAGCTATTGAAGGATAAATCACTATTCGGATTTGAACTGGGAAATGTTTATTTGCAGGAAAACAAAATAAAAGAGGCAGTAGGCACCTATCTGTATTTAATGAGCGAAAATCCCATCTACAAAAACTCTGTTCAAAGTATTTTGACCAATAATATTGAAAAAGAAGGTTTACAAGACGAATTAGAAGAACAGTTATATAGCTTAGTTCAAAAGAATTCTGCAAAAACTGAATATTTGGAGTTGTTGATTTGGTTATTTACTCACCAAGCAGATTATGAGCAAGCCTTGATTCAAGCTAAGGCACTTGATAAAAGAAATCAGGAGGATGGAGGACGTATCATCCAACTGGCAAATGATGCCATTATAGAGCAGCAATATGATGCTGCAATAGAGGCCTTTATTTATGTGCAATCCAAAGGAAAAGCTGGCCGATTTTTTCAATTAGCTAAATCTGGAGAAATTGAATCGCGAAAACTTAAAATAACAAATACACTTGACTACTCGAATGAGGATATTGCTACTTTACAGCAAGAATATGAAACATTTCTATCCAACTACGGTAAAAATGTAAGTACGGTAAATTCGATGCAAGAGTTAGCTAAATTGCAGGCTTATTATGTACATGATATTGCTGCTGCCATTCAATTGATGGAAGAATTATTGGCAATCCCCAGCTTACCCAAGAAAACCAAAAACCTTGTTAAGCTTGATTTAGGTGATTTCTATGTATTGTTTGGCGATGTTTGGGAGGCCACCCTTTTATATGCCCAGGTAGATAAAGACGAGAAAGATAGTCCCATAGGTGAAGACGCGCGTTTTAGAAATTCCAAGCTATCTTATTTTAAAGGTGAATTTGAATGGGCGCAAGCTCAATTGGCAATACTAAAAGGAGCAACTACAGAGCTTATTGCAAACAATGCGTTGAAACTATCCATTTTTATATTAGATAACTTAGGCTTAGATACCACCACTGCGACTATGCAGATGTATGCAGATGCTGACTTATTACATATTCAAAATAAGGATCAAGAAGCCTTGAGCCTATTGGGTGATATCTTAATCAAGTATCCAGGCCATGCGCTTACAGACGATATCTACTATAAGCAAGCACAAATCTTGCTCGAATCACAAGAATTTGAAAAAGCCAATACTCTTTTAAAATTATTGTTTCAAGATTTCAGTGAAGATATTTTAGCTGATAATGCCCTCTTCTTATTGGGCGAGATATATCAAAAATATTTAGATCAACCTGATAAGGCCATGGAATACTATAAAATTATTATCACAGACTATACAAACAGCGTGCTTATGGTTGAAGCTAGAAAAAGATTTAGGATTCTAAGAGGTGATGATGTCTAATTGTTAATTCTTCAAAGGTTCTAATTTACGCTAAGCTAGGGCTTCGTGAGACTAAACCTTTACCGTGCTCGAGATAAACTTTAAGCAAGGCAAAAGTTCCGTTTTCTATTAATTGAAAATTCATAGTGTTATATTTGATAATCCAAGCCAATTTAAAATAACTGCTCAGATATTTATTTAAAAAATATGACGATGATAAACAATGAAACAGGCATTCTTCGAAAAGTAATCGTGCATCACCCGGATGACGGAATAGAAGTAATAACTCCTAAGAATGCATTAAAATTCCTCTATGATGATATTGTATTTCTTCCCTTAATGCGTCAAGAACATGAACTATTCACTTCAGTTTTAGCTCATTTTGCTGGAAAAGAAAATGTCATTGACACCTTGCAAATGCTTGTAGAGGTTTTGAAGATTAATCCGTTGAATTCAAAGGATAAGTTAATCCAATACATTGCTGACTTAGAAAATTTGGAAGAGGAAGAAACAGAAAAGATTAGGTCGTTAAATGCGGAAGACCTTGCTTATACACTTTTTACAGGAATTCTAAAATCAACTGAAGTTTCTATTTTACCTCCATTGCCTAACTACGTTTTTACTCGAGATATTGGGGTCGTGGTGAATGATCATGTTTTGATCTGCCATGCGTCTAAAAAAGCGAGAACAAGAGAGTCTATTTTAACTCGATACATCATATACTATCACCCTGAGTTTCTTTCCTTTCAAGAAAATGGAGATGCCAAGATTGTAGATATGACAAAAAAAGGAGATGAGCACACCTTGGAGGGTGGAGATGTAATGATGCTGGACAAAGACCATTTATTGGTTGGTTGTAGCGAACGATCTACCCCTGAAGCCTTCAATAGTCTGAAAGAAGAATTGTTCCAAAAAGGAGTAATTGATAATGTGGTCAGAATTGTTATTGCAAAAGATCGATCCTCCATGCATATAGACACCCTCTTTACTCAAATCAGTACCAATGAATATGTAATTTACGAAGATACCCTGCGCTCAGATATAATCAAGGTGACTAAATATTGTAATGACGGTAGCAAAAAAGAATACTCCACTTTATATGATTTCTTTGTAGACTATAACCCCCAAATGAAATTTATTCTATGTGGAAATGGAGACGAGACATTTGGTGCAAGAGAACAGTGGACAGATGGCTGTAATTTAGTAACAGTAAAAAATGGGGTTGCTATTGCCTATGACAGAAACTTTCATACGGCTATTGCACTCAAAAATGCTGGTTATCGCGTCATAAATGCAAAGGATTTCTTAGCGGAAGCACCTGAGCCAACGACTGTTGAAAAAACCATTATTGCTATTCCGAGCACAGAGCTTTCAAGAGCAAGAGGAGGTCCGCACTGTATGACTTTTCCAATAAGTCGAGCTTAGGGAATACACACAAAGTATTTATACAAGAATTTAATCGTTCTCCTGCTTTCAATACTGGAAGGGATTATCTTTATGATTTATCCCTTTGCATATTCCGTATAAAACACAAAAGCCATCCGTTTGTCGCGGATGGCTTTTGCTTAGATTTAAAAGTAAGTTTGGATATCAACCAGAACACATTTCACATGAATCTGGATCATCTAATGAACAAACTGCCGCTGCAATTTTATCATCATCAATTTTATCTCCTTTCAAGTACTGACTATCAACTGTAAATTTGATTGCATCTCTAGCTGCTTTCGTTCTTAAGTAGTAAGTACCCGTTTTTAATCCTGCTTTCCATGCATAGAAGTGCATAGAAGATAATTTTTTGAAAGTGGCATTTTCCATGAAGATGTTCAAACTTTGCGATTGACAAATGAAAGCTCCACGATCTGCACTCATTTCAATCACTGCTTTTGAAGATATTTCCCATGCCGTTTTATACAAATCCTTTAGATCCTGAGGCACTTCTGGGATATCTTGAACTGAGCCATTTCGGGCAATCAACTTGTACTTCATGTCATCACTCCACAGTTCTCTTTCAATCAAGTCTTTCAGCAAGTGTTTATTTACAATAACAAACTCTCCCGACAGCACTCTTCTTGAGTAGATGTTACTCGTGTATGGTTCGAAGCACTCATTATTTCCTAAAATTTGAGAAGTAGAAGCTGTTGGCATTGGTGCTAACAATAAGCTATTTCTTACTCCATGCTTCATTACTTCTTTTCTTAATTTGTTCCAATTCCACATGCCACTTGGCTTAACATCCCAAAGGTCAAATTGGAATTTGCCTTCACTTAGTGGGGATCCTTTAAAAGTCTCATAAGCTCCTTCTTTCTTCGCAAGATCTTTCGAAGCCGTCATTGCTGCGAAGTAAATTGTTTCAAAAATGTTTTTGTTTAACATTCTTGCTTCCTCACTTTCAAATGGCAATCTCAACAACATGAAAGCATCTGCTAATCCTTGTACACCTATACCAATCGGTCTGTGACGCATATTTGAATTTTTCGCTTCTGGTACTGGGTAATAATTATTGTCAATAATCTTATTCAGGTTTTTAGTGACCTGATAACTTACGTCGTATAATTTTTGAAAATCATACTTACCATCTTTACCAACATACTTATTAAGTGCTAATGAGGCCAAATTACAAACCGCTACCTCATCTGGCGCAGTGTATTCTAAAATCTCCGTGCACAAGTTAGAAGACTTGATCGTTCCTAGGTTTTGTTGATTCGATTTATTGTTCGCAGCATCCTTATATAAAATATATGGTGTACCAGTTTCAATTTGAGATTCACAGATAGCAAACCATAATTTTTGGGCCTTTACTGTTTTTCGCGCTCTACCTTCCTGCTCATACTTAGTATATAAAGCTTCAAATTCTTCACTGTGCGTATCCGCTAAACCTGGGGCTTCATTTGGACAGAATAAACTCCATTCTCCATCCTCCAGCACCCGCTGCATAAACAAATCTGGAATCCATAGGGCATAGAATAAATCTCTTGCTCTATTTTCTTCTTTACCGTGATTCTTTTTCAGATCTAAGAAATCAAAAACATCAGCATGCCAAGGCTCCAAGTAAACTGCAAAGGCTCCTTTACGTTTCCCTCCACCCTGATCTACATAACGAGCCGTATCATTAAAAACTCTCAACATTGGAATAATACCATTAGAAGTTCCGTTTGTTCCTTTTATATAACTCCCATTAGCTCTCACATTATGAATACTCAAACCAATTCCTCCTGCCGATTTAGAAATTTCTGCACATTGACGCAAGGTGTCAAAAATACCAGAAATACTATCATCCTTCATCGTTAATAAGAAGCACGATGACATTTGTGGTTTAGGAGTACCTGCATTGAACAAAGTAGGAGTGGCATGCGTAAACCATTTTTGAGACATCAGGTTATAGGTTTCAATAGCCGATTTAATATCCTCTTTATGAATACCTACCGACACACGCATTAACATATGTTGAGGACGCTCTGCTATTTGACCATTCAACTTCAATAAGTATGCTCTTTCTAAGGTCTTAAAACCAAAGAAGTCGTAATGAAAATCTCTTGAATGTATTACGGCAGAATCCAACTCTTCCGCATTCTTCATAATAATTTCGTGCACATCATCTGCTACTAAGGGAGCTGATTCATCTGTTTTTGGGTCCACATATTTATGTAAGTCTTCTACCACCTCTGAAAAAGACTTCTTTGTGTTCTTGTGTAGGTTTGAAACTGCAATACGCGCAGCTAAAATTGCATAATCTGGGTGAACAGTTGTCATTGATGCTGCCGTTTCGGCCGCAAGATTATCTAATTCTGTGGTTGTCACCCCATCGAACATTCCTTGAATTACCTTTTTAGCAATTTCAGTAGGTTGCACGTATTTGTTATCCAATCCATAGGATAGCTTGTTAATTCTTGCGGTGATTTTATCAAACATCACTGCCTCTTTTCTTCCATTTCTTTTGATTACGTACATTATAGTTAGTCTTTTAGGTGGTTTTTTATCTTAGTTTATTCGTTAGCTGTGGCATTAAAAATCTTCATCAATTGAAAACGAGTGATCCTCTTTCTTTGCAGAAACACCTGCTTTTTGGTATTCAGCAACTCGTTTTTCGAAAAAGTTGGTTTTTCCTTGAAGCGAAATCATCTCCATCCATGGGAATGGATTTTTTGCATTATAGACTTTATCGTAGCCGAGCGAAACTAATAATCTATCCGCTACAAACTCAATATAGTCGCACATCATTTCTGCATTCATTCCAATTAAAGAAACTGGCAATGCGTCGCTTACAAATTCTTTTTCAAAATCGACAGCTTCCATAATGATAGAGTTAACCTCTTTAACATCTAGTTTGTTGTTTAACATCGTATAAATCAAGCAAGCAAAATCGCAATGCAATCCTTCATCTCTACTAATTAACTCGTTGGAGAAGGAAAGTCCGGGCATTAGACCCCTTTTCTTGAGCCAAAATATTGAACAGAAACTTCCAGAGAAGAAGATTCCTTCAACGGCAGCAAAAGCAATTAATCGGTGCGCAAATGATGGAGAGTCTTCAATCCACTTCAATGCCCAATCTGCTTTTTTCTTGACACAAGGAATCGTATCGATAGCATTAAACATTTTAGACTTCTCTTGCTCATCTTTGATGTAGGTATCAATCAATAAGCTGTATGTTTCCGCGTGTATATTTTCAATAGCTATTTGAAAACCATAAAAGCATCTAGCTTCTGGAATGGTCACATCTTGCATAAAATTAATCACCAAGTTCTCATTAACAATGCCATCGCTTGCTGCAAAAAATGCTAGGACATGACTAATAAAATGTCTTTCATCTGAATTAAGGCTTTCCCAATCTTTCATATCAGGAGCTAAATCAATTTCTTCTGCTGTCCAGAAGCTTGCTTCAGCTTGTTTGTACATCTCCCATATCTTATTATGCTGGATTGGGAATAACACAAAACGTTCATTGTTTTCGTGTAGGATTGGTTCTTTAACTTCTTTATTCATTAAATTAATTTAAATAGGGTTTACAATTTATCATTTTTCTCCCCTAAAAACAGAAAAATGAATTATTATAGAAGTAATTGCTTACCTCTAAAATTTTATGTGAGTCTAACTCGAGGTAATTATTCGAAGAGCGCGGAATTAGCGCCTTAGGAAATATCCCAAAATAAAAATTACCTGTTTGGAGTTTTAGCAAGCAACTTTTACTGTTATTTGCTTCTCAAAAGTATTAGGAAAAAATCAAAAAAGAAAGGGTGGTTTTCAACATTAAATGTTGAATGTGTCTTATAATCAATAAACACAACTATTAGGCATGTGGATTACAAAAAACTAACATTTTATTAACACTCAAAGAAAAAAAATTTTGTTTTTTGCTTAGGATTTTTAACACTGTAATTTGGCAAATATTTCAGTACGTTTTCTTCTAGGTATTTATCTGATTTACTCCTAAAAAAATTAGGCAACAAATCGAAATGACGGAAACAGGAGGATTAAATCCCTACCATATTGTAATTCTCCCGAATCGATTCAAGTGTATCAAATAATTCTTCATGCTCCATCGAATTGACCAGCTTCATTCGGTAGGATTTAATATCTCGGAAACCTCGGAAATAACTCCCATAGTGCCTCCTGGTTTCAAGAACTCCAAGCACATCCCCTTTCCATTCAATTGAGGTCTTTAAATGTTTTAGTGCGGTATCAACTCGCTCATCTACAGATGGAGGAGCAAGATGCTCCCCTGTCTTCATATAATGTTTAATTTCCCTAAAAACCCAAGGATACCCGATTGCTGCTCTACCAATCATTATTCCATCAACCCCATATTTATTTTTATACTCTAAGCACTTTTCCGGCGTATCAATATCTCCATTTCCAAAAATTGGGATTTGAATACGAGGGTTTTCCTTAATCTTGGCAATTTCAGACCAATCGGCCTCCCCTTTATACATTTGCTTTCGGGTTCTACCGTGAATACTAAGTGCTTTAATACCCACATCTTGCAATCGCTCTGCGACTTCTTGAATGCGAATAGAGTTACTATCCCAGCCCAACCTTGTTTTAACGGTTACAGGTAAATTAGTGGATTTCACAACAGCCTCTGTTAAGGACACCATGCGGGGTATATCTTGTAAAATACCAGCACCAGCCATTTTCCCAACGACTTTCTTCACTGGACAACCAAAATTAATATCTAGAATTTCTGGGTTAGCTTTTTCCACAATTCTTGCCGACATCATCATGGACTCTAAAACCGAACCAAAAATTTGAATGCCGATAGGTCGTTCCGCATCGTAAATATCTAACTTTTTGACACTCTTATCCGCATCTCTAATCAGCCCTTCAGTTGAAATGAATTCAGTATACATTAGGTCCGCCCCATTTGCCTTGCATAATGCCCTAAACGGTGGATCACTTACATCCTCCATCGGCGCTAACAAGAGAGGGAAATCTCCTAATTCCAATTGGTCGATTTTCACCATAAAGCAAAGATACTTTTTTTGTCAAATTACTGTAAATCTTATCCAGTTTATAAATGTCAAAATCCTCTTAGCCTGGAGTACATTAGTTGACTTTAAATAATTTGTTAATTTTACAGGTCTATGGAAGATGATTTACCTCAAAAAAAAAGAGGGATATTGGAGCACCGACCTTTGATGGTTTTTTTGTGGGCGGTACTCCCTATAATAGCCGTTTTTGGTGTAACTATTATGAGGCCGTCTCCTAGTTCGCTTGAGCTAATTGGCAATCAGAGTATACTGGAGCTGGGCCTTACCCAAATTGTGTCGGTTATCATAATGTTGATTTTACCTGCCATTCTTATCACCTACGTATACAAGAGGTATGTGTTTGAGTTCTTAAAGCTTTTAAATCCCCCCAAGCTTTCGCACATTGCATTGGGAGCTTTAATCATTTTAAGTGCTAATTTCTTTTTGAATTACTTGATGGAATTGAATACTATTATTCCGCTTCCTGATGGTTTAAAGGTTAAATTTCAAGGCCTGCAAGAGCTTACTTCAGAAGCGCAAGCATTCTTTTTAAAATTTTCCGGTTTAAGCGAATTTTTAATAGTCTTCTTAACCCTTGCCATTTTCCCAGCGATTGCTGAAGAGATTTACTTTAGAGGCCTTTTAATAGGAGTTTTGAATGATATGAAGATAGGTGCATTTCATGCTATCTTTATATCTTCTATCTTATTTGCTATGATGCATTTTCAATTCTACTACATTCTTCCCTTGTTGTTTATGGGTGGAATCTTAGGGTATGTTTATTATCGAACAAAAAATCTTTGGGTAAGTATTTTTATGCACTTACTCAACAATGGATTAATCGTACTTCTGACCTTAAGCAATCAAAATAAGCTTACGCAGGTAGATTTAGAAGCAAATCCACCTTTATATATTTCTGCAATAGGAATAATTGTTTTTATCATCAGTGTTTACTACTTTCATCAACTAACTAAATCTAATAAGCTAAAAAAAGTATGAGCACCTTTTTAACTAGAGCCTTATCAGGCATTCTTTTTGTAGCCATAATGGTTGGAGCTTCTTATTTTCAAGCGGGGTATATCGTACTTATTGCATTAGTCTCTGCCTTTTGCACCAATGAATTTTTTGATATTACTGTTTCTCTTCGGGATGAAAAACCTAAATATGCCAAAATTTACCGAGTTTGGTTAATGGCAACTAATGTTTTGGGATTCCTTATTACTGCTGCTTTTATGTCGGACAAACTTAGCATCAAGTTTATCAGCATTCTTCCTGTTTTGATTTTTGGACTTTTTATCGTTGAGCTTTACTCTAAGTCAGAAAAACCATTAATCAATATTGGATTAAACCTGAGTGCATTCGTATACATCGGTATTCCATTTTCATTGCTTAATTTTATTGTTTACAAAAATGGTTTTTATTCCCCTGGGACATTGCTTGGCATTCTCGTTTTGGTTTGGGTCTATGATAGTGCCGCCTACATAATTGGTAGTCAATTTGGCAGCAGACCACTATTTAAAAGAATTTCTCCTAACAAAACATGGGAAGGCTCAATTGGAGGGCTTCTCGTACTAACTGCACTGGGCTTCAGTTTAGGCTATATTTTTCAAGATTTAAGCACTTTAGAATGGGCCGTCATATCATGGCTTATTGCCTATTTTTCTGCTACCGGAGATTTAGTTGAGTCCCTAATGAAAAGAAGTTTAGGGATAAAAGATACAGGGAATATACTTCCTGGACACGGCGGATTCCTCGACCGTTTTGATGCATTCATTTTTGTGATTCCCTTCATTGCATTCTATATCATTTGTTTTACTTAAGTACATAGGAACAATTCTTCGTTATTATTGTTATTTTTGCACGGCTTACAGGGAAGCAATTTTATGAGAATAAACAACAAATACAATATACATAAGGAGGGCTATAAAATTATATTAGTAACCATAGCTCTTTTACTTTTAATGAATATTGCAGCAAATTTCATTCAATCTATGAGTTCTTTCCGTGTATTTTTCGGAATTGTCTCATTAATGTTTTTTGGATTTGTAGTTGCTTTTTTTCGAATTCCTTTTCGAATATTTAACCAGCATAATGATCAAATTATAGCTCCTGCAGATGGAAAGGTTGTCGTTATTGAAGAAGTTGAAGAACCTGAATACTTTAAAGACAAGCGAATTCAAGTATCTATATTCATGTCCCCTACAAATGTGCATGTAAACAGAAATCCTATTGCAGGAGAAGTAAAATATGTAAGGTACCATCCAGGAAAATACCTTGTGGCATGGCACCCCAAATCTTCTACCAAAAATGAACGATACACCGTCGTCGTTGGTAATGACCAAGTCAGTATCTTAACAAGGCAAATAGCAGGGAAGTTAGCAAGAAGGATAGTTAACTACCTGAAAGTAGGAGAAGATGTTGAGCAATGTGAAGAGTTTGGTTTTATAAAATTTGGGTCAAGGGTTGACCTATTTTTACCCCTTAACACTGTTATCCATACCAAGCTAAAAGACAAGGTAAAGGGTGGAGTCACCATTATTGGCACAATTCCCCAAAAAAATTAAAATACTAAATTATGAAAAAAGTTAATTTACTAATTCTCAGTGTTGTATTTGTAGTCTTTGGATTTAGTCAAGGTATAGAGAAAAATGAAGTTACTCTTGAGGCGGATGAAACGATCAAACTTGATCCAATCAAAGTTGATCAGGCAGGTACTAAAATTAATGTATCTCCCTCAATAATTAAACTCAATAC
Source organism: Chitinophagales bacterium (assembly GCA_016777395.1). Taxonomy (GTDB): domain Bacteria; phylum Bacteroidota; class Bacteroidia; order Chitinophagales; family UBA8649; genus JAFMKE01. Next base: position 11,090 of record JADHRO010000010.1, read on the forward strand.
CGACAAAATAGAACACAAGGATCTCATTCTAAAGATGAAGGAAGACAGTAAAAAATTAATACACTCTACCGAATCGGAAAAGAAAGCTGCGCAGTTGAAATCAGACGAAACATCCACAGAAGATTAATAAAAAGCGGTAAGCAAAAAGAAGAGCATCCTTTGGTAGAAGCCCTTTTTTATTGTAAATTTTTCCTTTCGATTAGAAGGCGTACATTTGCCTAAGCTTTACAAATAAACAAAAAATCAGGTATGATCAATGTAGCTCTACTAGCCACTATTACAGAAACCGCCGGAGCTCCGGGTTTCGAAAATCGAATACGCAATTTTATTAAAGATCAAGTGACTCCCTTTGTCGATGAAGTAAGTATTGATGCGATGGGGAACTTAATTGCGCTTAAAAAGGGAAAAGACAGTAGCAAGCGTACAATGGTAGCTGCACATCTCGATGAAATAGGTTTTATTGTAACCGGAATTGATAATAAAGGTTTTGTTCGTTTCCATACGCTTGGGGGATTTGACCCAAAAACTTTAACTGCGCAGCGAGTAATCGTTCATGGTAAAAAAGATTTGATAGGAGTAATGGGTAGCAAACCGATACATGTAATGACTCCTGACGAACGTACTAAAAATCTTAAGACGACTGATTTCTTTATTGACATGGGGATGAGTAAAGAAGAAGTTGAAGAATATATTGAAGTTGGCAATCCAATTACGCGTCAAAGAGAACTAATAGAAATGGGGAATTGCGTGAATGCTAAATCTTTAGATAATAGAGTTTCAGTTTTTATATTACTTGAGGCGTTAAAACAATTAAAGGATAAAGAAGTGCCTTATGACTTATATGGAGTTTTCACTGTACAAGAAGAAATCGGTATTCGGGGTGCTACAGTTGCTGGTCATCATGTAGAGCCTCATTTTAGTTTCGGTCTTGACACGACTATTGCATTTGACGTACCTGGATCGCAGCCTCATGAACAAATCACTCAAATGGGCAATGGAACCGCTATTAAAATTATGGATAGCTCAACAGTCTGCGATACCCGAATGGTAAGATATATGAAAGAAACTGCAGATAAGCATAAGCTCAAATGGCAAGCAGAAATCTTAACTGCAGGGGGTACCGATACGGCAGGGATGCAGCGAATGTCGAAATATGGAACAATTGCTGGCGCAATTTCTATTCCTACTAGACACATACATCAAGTGATAGAAATGTGTAACAAAGAAGATATACATTTATCTATCGAAATGCTTAAAGCATGTGTAAGTAATTTGGATACTTTTGATTGGTCTCATCAATAAAACCATAAAGAAATGTGGAAAGAAGAAAACAACGAACTTAAAAAGAAATATACCTTTAAGAATTTTTCTGAGGCTTTTGCTTTTATGACTAGAGTCGCAATTTTAGCTGAAAAGCACAATCATCATCCGTGGTGGAGTAACGTATATAATCAGGTAGAAATTCACTTGACCACGCATGATGAAGGAAATACCATCACAGCAAAAGATCGAGATCTTGCAAAAGCAATTGATAGCTTGTAAAATAATTGCCAAATCTTATAGCTTGAGATAAACTTATATCTTGAAATTGATTCTTGTCTGTCAAATATTTATAAGGACTTGATGTTGAAAAAACTAACTCAACTTATCGAATCCAACAAAGGATTGAATTGCTTTTGGCATTCGAATGCCATCAGGTTCTTGATTATTTTCAATGAGCGCCGCTAGAATTCTTGGAAGTGCTAAGGCACTGCCATTTAGCGTATTGGCCAACTTTCTGTTTCCATCAACATCTTTGTAACGCAGCATTAAACGCTTAGTTTGATAAGTTTCGAAGTTAGAAATACTGCTGACCTCCAACCATCGTTTTTGTGCAGCACTATATACCTCAATATCATAGGTTAGCGTAGAAGTGAAGCCTAAATCACCCCCACACAAGCGCAATACTCGATAAGGCAATTCTAAGGCCTTTACCAAAGACTCCACATGGGCTACCATTTCCTCGAGCACTTCATAACTCTTATCTGGATGAGCAATTTGGACAATTTCAATTTTATCGAATTGATGCAGGCGATTCAAACCCCTTACGTGCGCTCCATAAGAACCCGCTTCTCTTCTAAAGCAGGGGGTGTATCCTGTTAAGCGGATTGGCAAATCCTTTTCTTCTACCAATTCGCCTCTGAACATATTTGTAATTGGCACCTCCGCTGTAGGAATAAGAAAATACGGATCTTCCTTCATTTCATACATCTGTCCTTCTTTATCAGGCAATTGTCCAGTTGCACGGGCACTTGTCTCATTAACCAATAATGGTGGAATTACTTCTTTATAGCCTGCGTTTGTTGCTTGCGTAAGGAAGAAGTTTATTAATCCTCTTTGCAACTGTGCACCCTTTCCGGTATAAACAGGGAATCCCGCACCTGTCAACTTGACACCTAATTCTAGATCAAAAATTCCAAACTTTTTAGCCAGGTCCCAGTGTGGTAAATCATTGTCACTGGCTAAAACGGGAAACTCTCCCCATTTTCTAACTACCTCATTATCTTCTGGTGTTTTTCCTAAAGGAACAGATTCATGAGGGATATTAGGTATTTGCAGCAATTCTTCTTCCAAATTTTGCAAGACTTTAAGCTGCTCATCCTGCAATTGACTCACTTCTTCTTTTAGATCAACAGATTCTTGACGCAAGATTTCTGCTTCATCACGCTTACCCGATTTAAATAATTCTCCTATTTGCTTAGATAGCGCGTTGGTCCTAGCCAATTTTTCATCTAATATTGTTTGCACTCGCTTCCGTGTATCGTCCAAAGCAACAAGCTTGTTCAATAAATCATCCGCATTCTCAATATTTCGCTTTTTCAGACCTGCACTAGCCAAAGCCATTTTTCCCCTAATAATATTTATATCCAGCATTAAAATTGATTCTTTGATGCAAAAATAGCCAATGTATCGGCAAAATACATCGAATAAAGGCTTATTTGTTCAAATAATGTTTGTGGAGATAAAAACTTTGCGTAACATTGTGATGGTTTAAAAACACCACAGCTAGTTCTAGCACTTCAAATCAATCTCAACTAATTTTTTCGAAAGAACTAATTTCAAATAAAATCAAAATATGTACAATTTTTCCCAGCTGAACGATATGCTTGTTCCTGAATTAAAGGAGATAGCTGAAAAGCTTAAGGTTAAGGATAATAAAAAGCTTGTTAAACAAGATTTAGTTTTAGCTATTATTGACGCGCAGGCTGAAAATCCTGACGCAGTTCAAGAAATAAAATCTGATAACGAGATAGCTCCACCAGCAACTAAGGACAACGCCCCTAAACAAAATGATATAGGTAGAAATTCAGAAAAGGCAGCAAGACCTAAAAGAACAAGAAAATCTATGCCATCTAAGGCGGATATACAAGAAAATCCCGTTTCAAATTCTAAATCAAACGATGAAAAACCTGCTGCCAAGGAAAGCGGACAGGACAATAGGCATCATAAGCCTGAAAGAGTAGATCGTGATGATAAAAATAAGGTCAATCCAAAACACGATACCCGTGACAATCAAAAGAAAAGTTCTCAGCATAGAGAAAAGAAACCATCTGCACCTGTGTTTAATGTAGAATTAGATGGGGTGATAGCCGCTGAAGGTGTATTAGAAATGATGCAAGAGGGATATGGCTTTTTGCGCTCGTCTGATTATAATTATCTGTCATCACCAGATGATGTTTATGTTTCTCCTTCTCAAATCAAGTTGTTTGGTTTGAAAACAGGAGATACCTGCACCGGGAAGGTGCGACCACCAAAAGATGGAGAAAAGTATTTTGCCTTGCTGAAAGTAGATAAAATTAATGGTAAAAATCCAGAAGAGGTAAGAGATAGAGTTCCTTTTGACTACCTAACTCCATTATTCCCGAATGAGCGATTCCATCTTTCAACAGATGAACCCAGAAATTACTCTACTCGTGTTATCGATTTGTTCACTCCAATTGGCAAAGGACAAAGAGGGATGATTGTTGCTCAACCTAAAACCGGTAAAACAACTATTTTAAAGGATGTAGCCAATGCAATCGCCAAAAATCACCCAGAGGCATATTTAATGGTCTTGCTGATAGACGAACGTCCAGAAGAAGTAACAGATATGGAAAGAAGTGTGAATGCGGAAGTTTTATCTTCTACATTTGATGAAACTCCTGACCGGCACGTTAAGGTTAGTAACATGGCTTTACAGAAAGCAAAACGTTTGGTTGAATGTGGACACGACGTAGTTATTCTTTTAGACTCTATCACAAGATTAGCAAGAGCATATAACACAGTGGCTCCTTCTTCAGGTAAGGTGCTTTCTGGTGGTGTAGAGGCCAATGCTTTGCATAAACCGAAAAAGTTTTTTGGAGCAGCACGTAAAATAGAAAACGGCGGTTCCTTAACCATACTAGCGACAGCATTGGTGGATACAGGGTCTAAAATGGATGAAGTCATCTTTGAAGAATTCAAAGGTACGGGGAACATGGAACTTCAATTGGACCGACGTTTAGCCAATAAACGTGTTTACCCTGCTATTGATTTAGTGACATCAAGCACGCGTCGTGAAGATTTACTTCTTGAGGAAGATGTGTATAAGAAAATGTTGATTTTACGAAATCACTTAGGAGATATGACTCCTGATGAATCCATGAATTTTATCCTTAAAAATATGCGCGGTACTGAATCCAACGAAGAATTTCTGATTTCGATGAACAGCTAGCGTTTGGTTCTCTAGTAACACTTTATTGAATGCTATGTTGAAGATGGATAAATGATTTCCGTCGTATGCCGGTTTTCAATTCTTTTAAGACTCCTTGGAGAAGAACGATGATTTATTGAGAATACAAACCAACTTTTATTGAATCTCTCTTACTTTATATCCCCAGCCTTCAATATCCATTTGTGTAAACTTTACATCTCTTACAAGCTTAGCTAAATAAATTTTACTTTGACGTATTCCCTTCTGCTGGCTCTGGGAAAAATCTTTTTTGAAAAATGATAATTAATATGATCCCAACACTAATTGCGGCATCCGCAATATTAAATATGAATGGGAAAAATTTTTGACCGCCATATATAGGAATCCAATTCGGTATGGTAAATAACTGGAAGGATAACATGTCAACCACATTGCCTTGCATAAAACCTTTGTAACCGGTCCCTGCTGGCACAAAACTAGCAACGTGATAAGTGCTGTCACTGAAAATAAGCCCATAAAACAAACTATCAAATACGTTGCCCATTGCCCCGGCCAGCAAGAAAGCCATAACGGCTATAAGCCCCTTAGGCGCGTTGGTTTTGATAAGCGTATAGATGTAATATATAATGACTGCAATTGCCACTATTCTAAAAAGAGTAAGGCTGTATTTCCCGAGTTCACCCCCCCATGAAATGCCCATCGCCATCCCTTCATTTTCAACAAAATGTAGTTTAAACCAAGACCCAAAGACTTTGATTTCTTGACCCAACACCATAGATGTTTTGATCATTATTTTTGAAACCTGATCGAGAATAATTGTAATGAGTGTAATAGCAAGTACAAGGTAAGTTCTGCTTTTCAATGCTTATTTATTTTGCGACTTCTTGGCTTCGATACTCAAAGTGGCATGAGGAACAATTCGTAGCCGTTCTGGAGAAATTAACTTCCCTGTTTCTCGACAAATCCCATAGGTTTTATTCTCAATTCGAACCAAAGCCTTTTCTAAATGACTTATAAATTTTGCTTGTCTTGAAGCTTGTTGGCTTAAATACTCGCGCTCTACTAAAAGAGAACTGTCCTCTAATCCATTAAATTTATAGTCCGTATCAGAAGATCCTGTGTTTTTCTTTGAGATTTGGTCTTGATAATCTTTCAACTCAGCTCTTGACTCTTCTATCTTTTTCACAATCAAATCCTTAAACTCTACTAACTCAGAATCTGAATATCTTGTTTTTTCTTTGGCTGCCATATCGCTATTTTTTAATTAATTCTATCTCTAGATTCATATCATTCACTTCGATTGATTGTCCTTCGCTTAGGGTGGAAACCAATTCGATATCCGTTGCTAGAATTTCAGTACAAATATAATTTTTATATTTATCTAATGCAGGTTTAAATTCATCATTAACCAATATTTTAATTACTATTTTGTCCGTAACGTCAAAATTGCTCTCTTTTCTCAAGTTCTGAACTCGGTTCACGAATTCTCTAGCATTTCCCTCTGCCTTTAAGTCATCGCTTATATGGATGTCTAAGGCAACCGTTAAACCCTTATCACTAGCCACCAGCCAACCTTCAATATCATCAGAACTAATTATAAAATCTACATATTCCAAAACAAGTTCTTCACTACCTATATTTAAAGTATACGACCCTTGCTCCTCAATAGTTGCAATTTGGGCCTGATCAAACGATGCAACCTCCGCACTTATTGCCTTCATATACTTTCCATACTTTGGTCCTAAAGTTTTAAAATTTGGTTTTATTGACTTTGAAATAATCCCAGAAGTATCACTTAAATACTCCATTGCCTTCACATTAATTTCATTGAGGATATAATCTTCCACCTTCTCTAATTTCCCTTGTAGATCTTCCCTAATAATTGGAATAATAACTTTCGCCAAGGGTTGCCTTACCTTTATTTTTTCTTTTTTCCTCAATGAAAGAACCATGGAAGAAATGCTTTGAGCAAGATACAT
>JADHRO010000011.1 GCA_016777395.1 Chitinophagales bacterium
ATTTATGCAAACAATGATTTACTATACGTCGGTATAAACTCTTTACATAAAATTGCTAAGTTTTCAGGCAAAGATGGACAAGCTCCAAGAGTAAATAAGTTAGGTACAGATACCTGGGATAAATTAAAGTCCAAAACCAAAAGACAGATCAAAGATATTGCTGCAGATTTGATCAAACTTTATGCGAAAAGAAAAGCCCAAAAAGGACATGCCTTTGCTCCTGACAATTACTTACAAAACGAATTAGAAGCCTCGTTTATTTATGAGGACACTCCAGACCAAGAAAAAGCAACGCTTGATTTCAAAAAAGACATGGAAAGCGACATGCCTATGGATCGGCTAATCTGCGGAGATGTTGGTTTTGGAAAAACAGAAGTAGCCATGCGTGCAGCCTTCAAAGCGGTTTGTGACAGTAAACAGGTCGCAGTACTAGTCCCAACCACTATTTTAGCCTTTCAGCATTATGAAACTTTCAAGGAGAGATTTGCTGACTTTCCCGTCAATATTGACTATATCAATCGCTTTAAAAGCGCTGCTCAAAAAACGAAAACCTTAAAAGATGTAGCTTCAGGAAAAGTGGATATCTTAATAGGCACACACGGTATAGTAAGCAAGAAAGTCCAGTTCAAAGATTTAGGCTTGTTAATCGTCGATGAAGAACAAAAATTTGGAGTAGGCGTGAAGGATAAATTAAAGCAAATGAAGGCCAATGTTGATACCTTAACCTTGACTGCTACGCCTATACCCAGAACTATGCAATTTTCATTGATGGGTGCACGTGATTTAAGCGTAATTTCAACTGCCCCACCCAATCGTCAACCCGTAACAACGGAAGTCCACGCATTTAATGCAGAGTTGATAAAAGAAGCCATTGAGTTTGAAGTCTATCGGGGTGGGCAAGTGTTTTTTGTTCATCATAAAGTGAAAGAACTAGCAGACTTAAAAACCATGATCCATCGTATGCTTCCTGATATTGATGTCGGGGTCGCTCATGGACAATTAGAAGGGCATCAACTAGAGCGTGCAATGAAGGATTTTGTTGATCATAAATTTGATGTTTTATTGAGCACCAATATTATTGAAACAGGCCTAGATATCCCCAATGCAAATACCATTATTATTAATAACGCACACCTTTTTGGACTGAGTGATTTACATCAGTTACGGGGCCGTGTTGGGCGAAGCAATAAAAAAGCATTTTGCTATTTGTTTGCTCCCCCCTTGACAACTTTATCCCGAGAGTCAAGAATGCGCTTAAAAACGATTGAAGAATTTGCTGAATTAGGTAGCGGATTTAATATTGCAATGCGTGATTTAGATATAAGAGGGGCGGGCAATTTATTGGGTGGTGAGCAAAGCGGTTTTATCAGCGAAATAGGTTTTGAAACGTATCATAAAATATTGGATGAAGCGATTACGGAATTGAAAGAAACCGAGTTTAAAGAATTGTACAAAGAAGAATTAAAACAAAAGAGAAATTTCGTTCGTGATTGTCAGATAGATACCGATTTGGAAATGCTTATTCCTGATAACTACATCAATACAGTGAGTGAACGATTGATTATTTATACAGCGTTAAACAAGTGTAAAGACGAAAAAGAATTAGCTGAATTCGCTTCGCATTTAGAGGACCGTTTTGGCGCTATTCCTAAACAAGTCTTGGAGCTATTTAACGGGCTTCGGCTTAAGTGGTTAGCCACCAGTTTAGGTATGGAAAGAGTCATTGCGAAAAATCATAAAATGTCTTGCTATTTTATTCAAAATCAAGCATCCGCTTTTTATCAAACGGAGGTTTTTGGAAATATTATTCAATTCGTTCAAAAAAACCCGGCTCATGCCAAGCTAAAGCAAACCCCCAAATATTTAATTTTAAGTTTTCAGGATATAAAAAGCATGGAACAAGCCAAAGAGCGCTTGGCAAAAATTGGTGAGTTTGCGTATATTTAAGTAAAAAATAAATTATGGCAAAAGGTAAAGATTCAAAAAAAGCAGTTAAAAAAGAACCTTTGTTAACCCCTAAGGAAAAAAAGGCGGCGAAGAAAGCCAATAAGAAAAAGTACGTCTAGTTGTTTGTGTCTCCTTTCTTAATTTGCAAAGGGTTCGGAGCCATGGCAAACAAATACTTGTAATAGATAGAAGCCTGTTGGGGATTTGAAAAAATGGGCGAAAATCTAAGCGTCTACTTCCACCGCTATATATGCACTTCGAAATTGACGCTGCGTTTCATCTAATACCGTTTTTAAAATGGCTTTAGTGTGTAAAATTGCTTTTGAATTTTTTTCAACTTTTATCAATATCTGACGCAGGTACATATTTCTGACTTTTGAAACTAAAGGGGTGCTTGGACCCAAAATCTGCCTACCCAATTTAGCGCGCAATTCATTGGCCAAAAAAGTGGAAGCTAATCGAACCTCCTCAGGTTTTTTATGCTTCACTGTCAGCTGAATCAGGCTTGCATACGGAGGATAATTGTATTGCTTTCTTGTCAATAACTCTTCGAAATAAAAGCCATCAAAATTATAATCCTTAATATACTGCAAAACAGGGTGGTCGATTTGATTACTTTGAATCAATACTTTACCCGGCTTACTTTTTCTACCAGCTCTACCACCCACCTGAGCAAGCAATTGAAATGCACGTTCCGAAGCTCGAAAATCAGGAAAGCTAAATAACTGATCGGCGTTAATAATGCCTACTACCGATACATGGTCAAAATCGAGCCCTTTAGTAACCATCTGCGTTCCAATCAAAATATCGATTTCCCCATTCTGGAAGTCAAAAATAATCTCCTCATGTCCATGCTTTCTTCTTGTACTATCCAAATCTAAGCGCGCTACACGTGCCTCTGGAAACAAAATCTTGATATCATCCTCAATCTGCTCTGTTCCAAATCCCTTAATCTGCACATCGTTGCTCCCGCATGCCTTGCAACTTGAGACCATCTTTTCTTGATGACCACAATAGTGACAAACCATTTTATTAAAGAATTTGTGATAAGTCAAAGTCACGTCACAATTCGGACAATAGGGAATCCAATTGCATAAATTACAATTCACATAATTGGCAAAGCCTCGACGATTTTGAAACAAAATGATTTGCTCTTTTTTAGTAAGCGCCTCTTTAATGGCAGCCTTTAATTTTTGAGAAAACAGCCCCTCCATTTCCTTTCGATTTCGTAAATCTAAGGTATCAATCAACTCAATCTTCGGCAATACCGCACCGCCAAACCTTTCACTTAATTTTACATGTCCGAATTTGCCTAAGTTTACATTTTGGGAAGTTTCAAAACTTATAGTAGCACTTCCAAGCAAAACTTTTGCTTTATGCATATGTCCAATAATAATTGCTGTATCTCGAGCATGGTAACGAGGAGCAGGTTCAAACTGCTTATAACTTCTTTCATGCTCCTCATCTACAATAATTAACCCAAGGTTTGAAAAAGGGAGAAAAACACCACTTCGAGCACTTAAAATTATTGGTGTTTTTCCGTTAAGCACGTTTTTATAGATTTCTACACGCTCTTGATCATTAAACTTAGAATGATACACACCAATCTTTTCACCAAAATAGTTTTGCAAACGAATAACAATTTGCGCGGTAAGCGCAATTTCTGGCAACAAATACAAGACCTGCTTTTTTTCGACTAATGCTTCTTCAATGAGCTTGATATAGATATGCGTCTTTCCACTGCCCGTTACGCCCTCCAGCATACATACTGCTTGCCTCTTAAAGCAAGCTTGAATTTCTTTAAATGCAACTTCCTGGGCAGGGTTTAGTTCTTCCAATTGAGCAGTCTCCATCTTATCTGCCAGTATTCTTGATACCGTCTGAGTAGACTCTTCAAAAATTTCATGTTTCACTAAAGTTTTGAAGCTGCTCGCGGACAACTTCCCCTCCTTCATCAATACCCTTTTTTGAATAGGCTTTCGATTGGGGGATAAATGGAGGTATTGTAAAACAATCGCCGTTTGTTTGTCAGAATTACTTAATCGCTCAAACAATGCTTTAATCGAATGATCTTCTTGGAACCTAGCGGCTAATTGCACAAACTTTATTTGCTTCGGCTTATATTTATCTTGAAGATCCTCTCTGGCAAGACACAAGCGATGATACATGAGCTTTTCGATGGTAGGGTAAACCTTCTTTTTTTGAAGAATATCCTGAATGTCTTCTAAACTCAACTCGCCATTAAGCTGAAGTGCCTCAGCCAATAAATATTCCTCATCTCCGAGCTCACTCCAATCGAAATCTAGGTTTTCTAGAAAAACAAACTTACTCTCACTACTCAACTTTAAAGCTGAAGGTAAGGATGCAGACATGACCTCACCTAGAGTACAAAGGTAATAGTCACTTATCCATCGCCAGAGTTGAAGCTGCTTCTCATTTACAATAACCTCCTCCTCCGCAATTTCTTCAATCAACTTCGCATTATAATCCAAAGGTTTTCGCTGATGTACCTCGAGAACAATAGCGGAATACATTCGCCTTTTACCAAACTGGACAATAACCCGATGACCCTTTTTCACTTTGCCTGCAAGGTCAAATGGCACGGCATAGGTATACGGTTTAGGTGTAGCTAAAGGTAAAACAACATCAACGAAAGTAGCTGTACTCATGAATCACCAAAAATACATTTTTTTTAAGAGGAGTGATTTGAAAAATAGATGAAATTCGATGAGCAACTGACATTTATTGTTAAGAATCATTTTTTTGTAATAAATCAGTAAGAATGTCTAATTTTTTTAAGAATTTATTATTCCTTTCCCTATCTTTGCAGCCAACTTAATAAGCTTAAATCAAATCTATTTAACAGATATGTCAAATACAGGAAAAATCAAACAGATAATCGGCCCAATTGTGGATGTTAGCTTTGAAGACGGAAACACTCAATTACCGAAAATTTTGAATGCACTTGAAATTACTAGACCTAATGGTGAAAAAGTAGTTTTAGAATGTCAACAACACCTTGGCGAAGAAAGTGTAAGATGTATAGCGATGGAAGCAACCGATGGCTTGACAAGAGGCATGGATGTTTTGGATTTAGGAACGCCAATTATGATGCCTACAGGCGAAGGCATTAAAGGTAGATTATTTAATGTTGTAGGAGATTCGATTGATGGTATCAACTTAGATGTTAGTAAAGAGAACGGTTATCCAATTCATAGAAAGCCGCCTCGTTACGAAGATTTATCAACAGATAGCGAAATCTTGTTTACTGGGATTAAAGTAATTGACTTGCTAGAACCTTATGCAAAAGGAGGGAAGATTGGTTTGTTCGGTGGAGCAGGTGTTGGTAAAACTGTTTTAATCATGGAGTTGATTAATAACATTGCCAAAGCGCACGCTGGACTATCGGTTTTTGCTGGTGTAGGGGAAAGAACTCGTGAAGGAAATGACTTGTTGAGAGAAATGATTGAGTCTGGTGTAATTCGCTACGGAAAGGCTTTTGAAGAAGATATGGAAAATGGTGGATGGGATTTAAGTAAAGTGGATACCACTGAACTTGCTAAATCTCAAGCGACATTAGTTTTTGGTCAAATGAACGAACCTCCTGGATCTAGAGCTCGTGTTGCGCTGTCAGGATTAACAATTGCCGAGTATTTCCGTGATGGAGAAGAAGGTGACAGTGCTGGACGTGACGTTTTATTCTTTGTAGATAACATCTTCCGATTTACTCAGGCAGGTTCTGAGGTTTCCGCACTATTAGGTCGTATGCCTTCTGCTGTTGGTTACCAGCCAACACTTGCTACAGAAATGGGTTTAATGCAAGAACGAATTACCTCTACAAAGAAAGGTTCAATTACTTCAGTGCAAGCAGTGTATGTGCCTGCAGATGATTTAACTGATCCAGCTCCGGCAACAACATTTGCTCACCTAGACGCCACAACTGTACTTTCAAGAAAAATTGCTGAATTAGGAATCTATCCAGCAGTTGATCCATTGGATTCTACATCGAGAATCTTAACAGAAGATATCGTAGGTGAGAAACATTATAAATGTGCTCAAGATGTAAAAGAGATTTTACAACGGTATAAAGAACTTCAGGATATCATCGCTATTCTAGGTATGGATGAATTAAGTGAAGAAGATAGAAATGTAGTTTATCGAGCGAGAAAAGTTCAACGTTTCCTTTCTCAGCCATTCCACGTAGCTGAGCAGTTTACCGGTTTATCAGGAGTTTTAGTTAATATTGATGAGACGATCAAAGGGTTCAACATGATTTTAGATGGCGAATTAGATCATCTTCCTGAAGCTTCATTCAACTTGAAAGGTAGTATAGAAGATGTTATCGAAACAGGAGAAAAAATGTTAGCTGAAAGCAAATAATTTTTATTCGTAGAATTAATTTAATATGCAAATAGATATTTTAACACCTGAATCAAAATTGTTTAGCGGCGAGGCAAGTAGTATAATCTTTCCAGGCATATCTGGAAATTTTGAATTACTTGACAACCACGCACCAATGATTGCCGCCCTAAAAAAAGGCCAAATCGAATTACTAATTGAAGGGAGTAAAAAATATATACAAATAGAAAATGGTTTTATCGAATGCATCCAAAACAAAGTCAGTGTTCTTATCGCTGGAGGAAACATGAGCTAAAACCGTTTAATTTTTTTTAAAAAGGGACTTTCCGTTGGTAAGTCCCTTTTTTATGTTACGAAAAAATTAAATTTTTAAAAAAATGGTTTTTTTGATAAACTTAAAGAAATTGGAATTGCGTGCTTCATTCTACTTTCTTATCTTTACCCAACAAATATGCATTATGAACTATCGTTTTTCATTTTCCCTTATAATAGCTGTCCTTTTTACTTCTCTAGCCCATGGGCAATGTTTAGAAGTCACTAGCATCTTCGTAAATGCTTGTACCGAAGGTACAGGAAGCACCAATTGTACGCAAGAAGGTCCAAATGAAATGTTCACCTTTGAAGTTGGAGCTACCGACTTGTTTGTAGGTGACATTGCTGTAAACTGGCCAAACAACTCCTTTCAGGGATGGTGTAATAGCGCTTCAACCGCATTAAAAACCGACACACTTAATAGTACAATAACTTCTTCTTGTGGTTGGCTAATAGAACCCCTAAACGATACAATACCTGCGGGGTATAATGCCATCGTTATTACATCTGCTGACTTTTGTGCCATTGCAAATTCTTTTGCTGGATTAGCGGACACCATGTACATCCTTTTTCAATGTGCCGGAAATGTAGCTGGACATTTTGCAAATTCACCTTCAGGAACAAGAACACTTCAAGTCACCAGCAGCGGACCATGCACGCAAGTAGAGTCCGTAACCTATAGTGGCGCAATTCCCAATAGCGATGGAGCGACAGCATTTTTTGATGCGGCAGGAGCTGTGAGTTATTCCATTTTGGGCTGCAATGCCCCTGTGCTCTCAATCAGTGCAGATTGGAGTTTCTCCAATGAAATTTGCAACGACTATGGAATTGTCAACTTGCCAGGCTTACTTTCAGGCAACGCCACGGCAGGTGGAACTTGGATTGGTCCAAGAGTGAATGGCACCACCTATAATCCATCAGGCTATTTAGGCTTAGATTCTATCACCTACTTGGTCGTGGGTAGTGGCACATGTACCGACTCAATTTCTTCAACAATAGTTTTTAATGTGTCTCAAGCGCAAACTGGCGCAAGTCTTCAACAGTCCTGTGATTCTGTTTTTGTTAACGGCATGTGGTATGCCTCTTCAACAACTTTTACTGATACCATTTTTGGCTTTGGGTATACCTGTGACTCTTTTGTCAACTACACGATTACTATTGACGATGCCTATACCGACTCCACTTACCTTAGTGCATGTGAGAGTGTTGCCTTTGAAGGAAACACCTATACTGCTGACACTATTTTGAGAGATACCATATTCGGCGGTGCTGCTGGCCCCATCGTTATAGACACCATTTTACAAACTGGCTTTGAAGATGCTGAAGGATGGATGGATCATTCCTCCGGAAACTGGACAGAGACCGACCTAAACGGAACTTGGAATGCCGTAGGTATGTATGCCAATCAATTCAATCCAAATAATGGAATTCGAAATGTTGGACTTAATACTGTTGGCGATTATTTAGAACTCCCTCCCGTTAGCAATCCATCAACTCTATTTTACTTCGATCGTTTAAGCAGCGCTCCTACAAGTTTCAACGAGTTATCTATAGAATATTTTGATGGGGCAACTTGGCAAGTTTTAGCAACGGACAGTTGCGCGCATACCGATTACCGGTTAACAACCATCGATTTGACTGCAATATCAGGATTAAGCAATGTGGCTATTCGCATATTTAGGTCCTTAGATAATCGATCGGCATACATCGATGATATTGTGATTGTAGGCAGCACAACCATTACAGGTTCCTCTTGCGATAGCATCACGATTACCAATATTGATGTGTTGCAAGCTATATCTACAAATAATCCTGGAAATCCTTTTTTGATTTGTGACACCAACGATTCTATTCAGTTACCTAGTGGGGACTTTGCTTCAGCTGCTGGCACATATACTGACACCCTTGTTGCTGTAAATGGCTGTGATAGCATTGTAACGACTATAGTTCAAACACAATCCTGCAGTTGTTTCTTTAATGTTATCGTTAACGATCAATTCTGCAATGATAGTGCGTATACCTTACCCAGTGGTATAGTTGTTTCAACCCCAGGCACCTATGTGGACACCATAGTTAGTGCAAGTGCTTGTGACAGTATCGTTACTACCAATCTAAGCGTTGTTATCTGCAGTTGTGGATCTGATCTTGGCCCAGACACCAGTTTTTGTCAAGGTGAAAGTATCGTGTTAGATGCAGGGCTTGGATTTGATAATTATCAATGGCAAGACAATAGTCCCAATCAAACCTTTACTGCTACTTCAACGGGAACCTATTACTGCACAACAACCTTCGTTGATTCGTCAAACAACTTAGTAGTTAATGGTGATTTCGAGCAAGGCAATACAGGATTTACTTCAGATTATGGACCTGGAGTAGGTGGTGCATTTGGTTTATTAACAAACCCAGGGACTTACGCTATTAATACCAGCCCTTCAAATGTTCACAATAACTTCTTTAGCTGTATCGATCATACTTCGGGAACAGGAAACTTGATGATTATCAATGGATCAAATACGCCTAACACCAATGTTTGGTGCCAAACTATAAATGTAAGTCCAAATACAGATTATATGTTTTCAGCATGGGCCATCAGCTTGGAGAACACCAATATCAGCAATGTTGCCACTCTTCACTTCTTAGTAAATGGAGTACAAATTGGACTCAATTTTTCTCCTTCATTAACTGCATGCAACTGGCAACAATTTTTTGCCAACTACAATTCAGGTTCAAATACCAGCATTGAAATATGTATTGAAAGTGACGTCATTACCGGCAATAATGATTATGGAATCGATGACATTTTCTTTACCCCATTCTGCAATTCCACGGACAGCATTGATATTACGGTCAATCCAATTCCAAGTCCTAATTTAGGTCCTGATGTTTCCATTTGTTTTGGCAACGATACTTTACTCGACGCGAGCACAAGCAATGCTAGCTATTTGTGGCAAGATGGCTCTACCTTAGCCCCAACATTTACCGCACAAAATGGGGGTACTTATTGGGTAGATGTTACGGTGAATAACTGCACAGCTAGAGATTCTCTGGAAGTTTTTATAAATCCTGTTTTCAATGAAACAAGCTCCGTAAATATTTGTGCAGGGGATAGTGTCTTCCTAGAAAATTCATGGCAAAACATACCGGGTGTTTATACCGACAATTTTGTGTCTGCTAATAATTGTGACAGTATAATTGTTACGACCTTGAATGTCCAAAATCCACAAACAACTAATGATTTACTTACGGTATGCGCGGATGCGCTCCCTGTAGATATTTTTGGTGACCTGCAAAGCACTCCAGGAATCTATATAGATACACTTTCCAGTAGCCTTGGTTGTGACAGTATTATCGCATCAGTGGAGTTGATTGTAAATTCACTGCCGGTAGTTAGCTTAGGTCAAGATACCAGCATTAATACTGGAGATTTCATTACCATCAATATTGAAAATCCAAATAATAATGAAATTTACTCGTGGGTAAATGATCTAGGAGAAAGCTATACAGGATCTAGTATTCAAGCAAATAATGCGGTAAGCGCAGAATATATTCTTACCGTAACTAATCAGTTTAACTGCCAAAACTATGACACCATTATTGTGATTGTAAATCCAATAGATGAAACTTTCATACAAATTCCTACGGCCTTCAGCCCAAATGGAGATGGGATAAACGATGTATTTAGAATTGCAAATTATGATGACTTTTCAAGTTATATCCTGAGAGTTTACAATAGGTGGGGCGAATTAGTTTTTGATAACCAAGGATATAACGTTGGGTGGGCTGGTTCTTACCAAGGCATAAAACAAAACATTGGCGTTTACACCTTCTATATCGAAGCGCAACCCGCTAATGCTGGATCTGTCATGAAAACAAGTGGAACGATTTCCTTGATTAGGTAATCCACTCATTCACAAGAATTTCAAAAAACGTTTGGTATATATTGTTGTCAAATATGTATCGTGCGTTTTTTATTTATTCCTCTTTGCTGCTGTCTTATTGAGTGCTTATATTGCCAAGTTGCAGGTGCAGAGCAAACCGCTATGGCTGGCTGCAGTATCGCTCACACCAATGGCTTCTCAGCAACCAACTCCATCGCTGCATCAGCTGCAACAGAAAGAAATATACTCGGGCTTCATTACACTAACTATTTCTTGTTTACCGAAGTTAATGCAGTCCAGCTATCTCTTGCTCAAGTGCTTGACAAAGGCACATTAAGCTATCGAGTAGATTACTTTGGAATCAATCAATTCAATACACTTAAACTTGGACTTGGCTATGCCAAACCATTTGGAAAACATATTGCTGTAGGGCTTCGACTAAACTACCACCGCATAAACCTAATCCAGAATCAAGCGAAAAACCTCATGAGCTTTGACCTAGGAATGGTATACACCATGAATGAGAAAATTCGCTTAGCCACAAGTCTCCGCAACCCTATCAAGCAAAAGCTTGAACAGACTTATAATGAAACTTTAAATACCGAATTTATTCTTGGAGGATCTTTTCTACCAAATGATGATTTTTACTTCTCCTGGGAATTCCAAAAAGATCTCCAACTTCCATTGCGCTCCGCTATTGGCTTTTCGTATACACTCCATCCTAAACTTATCACTCGGGCGGGAATTTCTATAAATCCTATAATGATAAGCGGCGGAATTGGCATCCAAAAAGCACAACTGCAAATAGATGTTAGCTCAAGCTGGCATACAAAATTAGGCTACTCCCCCCAAATCTCCATAAGTTATGCATTCAACAAAAAAGCTAATTGAAATTAAGCATACAAAGCAATGTATCTTATTTTCACTTCTTCTCAATATTATTGCTGCCAGTCTCATTGCTCAAGCATCCCCTAAAACAAGCTTCTTTGAGTCCTTTGATATAGAAAACCCTAACCTTATTGATTTCCAGGAGTCACAAGAACAGCGTGCCTATCTTTTAAATGAGCCCTTAAATATAAATACCGCAAACCATACTGAGCTCGAAAATTCAGGACTCTTTACCGAAGCTCAGTTATTTGCACTTCTTCAACACAAACAAATAAACGGAGCCCTTATCGACCTGTATGAACTTCAAGTCATTAAAACTTTTGATCCTGCTACTATCCAACAGATTTTGCCTTATATCGAGCTGAAAGGCAGTATAAATGATTACCAAATGTCCTTTAAAGCACTTATAGCCAAAGGCTCATCTGAACTATTTTTTCGCTATCAACAAAGTTTCCCAAAAAAGAAAGGCTATCTGTCGAAGCAGTATATCGGAAAGCCCAACCAACTAAACTTTCGCTACAAGTATCAGTTTAGCAATCGAATGTATTATGGACTAAGTGGTGAAAAAGATGCTGGAGAAAAAATGTTTGGACCAAACAGTCAAGCAGGATTTGACTTTTACTCAGGCTATTTATTTTGGAAAACGAATACCTTCATCCAATCCATTGCATTGGGAGATTATCATGTAAATCTTGGGCAAGGCTTAATTCTTTATACCGGATTTGGATTTAACAAGACGCCAGAGGTAAGCACTATAAAAAAAGAAGGAAGGGTGATAAAACCCTATTCTTCAATTAATGAATATCGCTTTATGCGAGGTGCTGCGCTTACTTTAACATTTGGTCCATTTTCACTTAGCCCTTTTGTTTCAATCAAAAAAATTGATGCCTCAATCCAGTATGCTGATAGTACAAATCAAGTAGTAATCCATACGCGCATTCAGCAGAGTGGATATCATAGAAGTCAGGCAGAGATAACTGGGAAAAATCGTTTACTTGAAATTCATAGTGGCTTTAATGCGCAATACAGAATATCGAAAGCTCATATTGGACTAAATGTCCTAAACACCCGATATGAGCTTCCTATTCAATTTTTGACAGTTCCATATAATCAGTTTCAGTTTCAAGGAAAGCAAATAAGTCATGTAAGCCTGGATTATCATAGCATCACCACTCGATCGCATTTTTTCGGCGAAACCGCAATAAGTATAAACTCCAATCAAATGGGAATTGCCCTTATCAATGGCAGTATTTTACATCCATCCAAAATAATGAGTTTAAGTATTGCTCATCGCTATTACTCGCCCTTGTACCAGGCCGGTAATTTGACAAATACTTTCGGCGAGTCCACTAGTCCAATAAACGAGCAAGGTGTCTACATGGGTTTTTCAATCAAACCCTCAAGAAAATTTACCTTTTCTAGCTATGTGGACTATTTCAATTTTCCTTGGTTAAAATACCAGACCAAGCAAGCTAGTCAAGGATACGACGTCTTAATACACAGCAGCTATAATCCATCTAAAACATTCGAGATATACGCCAGTTATAAAAGAGAAGAGAAAGAGCAGAATACATCAATACAGCTAAACAGAAACAATACGATTCAATTAAGTGAAAGTAATCGCGCATATTTTGAAGCAGTTTTCCCTTCATTTCAAGCAGCATCAGAAGAAGAGAACAGAATATTAAGACCCAGTCAATACCTAAGCAAACAACAAATCGAAAGCACGCAATTCGTCACGCCCATCCTAGCACAAAGGTTTCGGCTACATTTAAGTTTTATAATAAACAATAAATGGACCATTCAAAATAGACTAGAATACAGTTTTATTAATGATAAAATTAATCTCCCGAGCAGCGGAATATTACTGTATCAAGATGTGAAATTTAAAAGTCCTGGCTTTCCACTTGCTTTCTCAACACGCTTCATCATTTTCGATATATCTCAATTTAGTAATCGGATTTATGCCTATGAAAATGGTGTGTTAAATCAATTTAGCATTCCATCCTTTTTTAATGCCGGTATGCGATACTATCTAAACCTTCACCTCAAAATCAACAAGTATTTCGATTGTTGGTTGAAATTTGCCCATACCTACTATAAGTATTTGGAACAAACAGGAACAGGAAATGAACAGGTAAACTCAAATAAATTATACCAATTGAATATGCAGTTACGTTTAAGATTTTAATTAACTTTAGCTTATAAGATAAATAGATGATGATATTGATATCTTTAACAAAATCATTACCGCAAACAATAAGAAAGTGAAAGCAATTTTAGTAGAAAAAACGATGAAAAAATTATTATTAATAAGCATCCCTTTGTTTTTCTTTATCTCCTGCAAGGAGTGTTTAGAGTGCAAGTATTCAACATTAAAAGGTCCGGTGATTGAAAAATTTTGTTCTTCAACGCCCCAAGACCGTGAAGATTTTGAAACACGAATTAATGAAGAGGCCGCCCAAGAAAATAGTCGAGCTATTTGTACAAAAGAACGATATTGATTGGAGTAATTTATATCCAATGTTAAGTTTTATGCTGATTTTAAACTGATACTAGAGCAATATTAAAATCAGTTTACCATATTTTACTAACTTTAAATTTTTAACCTTTAAATTTTTAACCTTTAAATTTTATCCCAATGAAAAAAGTAATTTTAATATTAGGAGTTGCTGGTTTGTTTACTTTCAGTTCATGCAGTAAATGTGGAACATGTTCAGACCAAAGTGTTGTTTTTTCAGGCGAATACTGTAAAGGAAATGCCATTGAAGACGCACTATACGAGTCAGCAAAAGTAGAATGTGAAGCGTTAGGTGGATCATTTGAATAAAAATTAAATCTAATTTTTAAAAGAGGGGAGCTATAAGTTCCCCTTTTTTTTTACCAAAAGCTTAGGCATAGTTTATATCTTTGCAAGGCATGAAGAACATAAGAAATTTTTGTATTATCGCTCATATTGATCATGGTAAAAGTACCTTGGCCGATCGCTTATTGGATGTGACCAAAACCATAAGTGATCGGGAAAAGCAAGCCCAAGTTTTGGATGATATGGATATTGAACGTGAGCGTGGGATTACGATTAAGAGCCATGCTATTCAAATGAATTATCTGCATAGTGATGAAAAGGAATATGTCCTTAATCTTATTGACACCCCTGGACATGTGGATTTTTCCTATGAAGTATCTCGAAGTATTGCAGCATGTGAAGGTGCGCTTTTGTTAGTGGACGCTGCCCAAGGTATACAGGCTCAAACAATTTCCAACCTTTATCTGGCTTTGGAAAATAATCTAGAGATAATCCCCGTTATTAATAAGGTAGATATGCCTGGTGCAATGATTGAAGAAACAGCCGATCAAATCATGGATTTAATTGGATGCGATAGAGATGGCATTATTGAAGCCAGCGGTAAAACAGGATTGGGCGTGCAAAACATACTTGATGCTGTGATCAATCGAGTGCCGTGTCCAGAAGGGAATGTAGATGAGCCGCTCCAAGCTATGATTTTTGACTCTGTCTTTAATCCATATCGAGGCGTTATTGCTTACTTTCGAATATTTAATGGAAAAATAAGCAAAGGAGAAAAAATAAAATTTGTTGCTACCGGCAACGATTATTTTGCCGATGAAATTGGCGTATTAAGAATGAAGCCCGACCCTCAAAAAGAGCTTTCTGCAGGCGATGTAGGCTATGTCATTACAGGAATTAAGTCGTCCAAAGAGATAAAGGTGGGTGACACTATAACCGATGCAGTTAATCCTACACAAAATATGGTTACGGGGTTTGAAGATGTTAAACCAATGGTTTTCGCAGGAATTTACCCCATTGACTCCGATGACTACGAAGACTTACGAGATGCCTTAGAAAAGTTGCAACTCAACGATGCGTCTTTGGTTTACGAACCAGAAACTTCTATCGCCTTAGGGTTTGGATTTCGCTGTGGGTTTTTAGGCCTGTTACATCTAGAAATTATCACGGAGCGCTTAGAAAGAGAATTTGATCAATCCGTTATTACCACTACTCCTCAAGTCACCTATCACACCTACAATAAAAGAGGTGAAATGAATCTCTTACACAACCCTTCAGACCTTCCCGATCCCACAATAATTGACCGAATAGAAGAGCCTTATATTAATGCTCAAATCATTACGCTTCCCGATTATATTGGGAGTATTATGAATCTATGTATGGATAAAAGAGGGATGCTGAAAAACCAAGTATACCTTTCTACATCGAGAGTGGAGTTGACTTTTGAAATGCCCCTTTCTGAGGTTGTTTTCGACTTTTATGATCGTTTAAAATCGATTTCTAAAGGCTATGCTTCCTTTGACTATAATATTATTGGGTTTCGCTTGGGTGACATGGTGCGTGTAGACATCAAATTAAATGGCGATAATGTGGATGCTTTCTCTGCAATGATTCATCGAGACAAGGCCTATGCTTTTGGGCGAAGACTTTGCGAAAAATTGAAAGAACTTATCCCTAAACAACAATTTGTCATAGCTATACAAGCCGCTATTGGTATGAAAATTATATCAAGAGAAACCATTTCAGCCATGCGAAAAGATGTTACTGCCAAATGTTATGGCGGTGATATCACCCGGAAAAGAAAATTGCTTGAAAAGCAGAAGAAAGGTAAAAAGCGCATGAGACAATTTGGTAAGGTGGAAGTTCCTCAGCAAGCTTTTTTAGCAGTGCTAAAACTAAATGATTAGATAGCGTCCGATCCAATTGAAATCCATGATGATTTCGATACTTTTAGGCTTGCTAAGATTGTAATTATCCTTTGTAATGATGCCCTCAGCAATCAACTTATCAAATCAAGTCATTATCTTTGGCGTATGCAGTTAAATTTTAAAGTATTTGGCAGTGGAGAACCGCTCATTATACTTCATGGCTTATTGGGTTCATTGGATAATTGGCAAAGCTTAGCAAAAAAGTATGCGGAGCATTTCACTGTTTATATTGTTGACTTAAGAAATCATGGGAAATCACCACACAGCGACGAGTTTTCATATGAAGACATGGTAGAGGATTTACTTGAATTTTGCGAGACAAACTATATATTCAATTGTCACCTTCTTGGCCATAGTATGGGTGGTAAAGTCGCGATGCAATTTGCAATAAACTATCCAGCATATATCGATAAATTAATTGTTGCAGATATTGCACCTGTGCAGTATGAGCCTGGGCATAATGAAATTTTTGAAGCCCTAAGCAAGGTTGATCTTTCCCTAATCATAAAACGAGAAGAGGTAGATCAAATCCTTCAAGAAAAAATAAGCAACTATGGTGTACGTCAATTTTTAATGAAAGGATTAACCCGGGGTGAGGGAAACAAGTTTGAATGGAAATTTAATTTGACTGCGATTTGGGAAAACTACCAGAATATACTGAGCACATTTGAGGCAAGTGAGCCATTTGAAAAACCTAGCTTATTTGTTAGTGGAGGAAATTCAAGCTACGTTGATGCAAGTAATTTCTATATAATTGATCATTATTTTCCAAAGAATACCAAAGAAGTAATTGAAAATGTTGGGCATTGGTTACACGCAGAAAACCCAAAGGTCTTTTATGAAAAGACCTTTAATTTTCTTTCTAGCTAATTGTAAACTAAACCTTGATTATTTTTGATCAAGTAAAAGGTCTTGTTCTTAATAATTTCTGAAGCGTCCATAACCATTTGAATGTCTGATGGAAATGGTAGGCCTTGACCTCCGATTATAGTTTTAGACTCTTTACTCAGTGCTGCTCTATTTCCTTGAAAAGTAGCAAAGTGATTTTTAAACACTAAGTTCTCTTGAAATGGAAATGATTGGAAGACATTACCGTTGGCGCGCATGTATGAAACTTCACCGTCAAGCATTCCAACTTTAGTTTGCTCAGTTTTGTAAACTGTGGCTGCAATTTCCTTATACTTAGCTTCTGTGATGTCATTACCCAAACTATCCTTGGCAACGTTTCCATTTGCATCAAGCACATATTCAAAACCGTCCTGCACTGTTTTTTCATCAATGTACGAAGAATTGTTCACCTGCTCTGGGCCAATATTAACTTGAAAAACAACAATATCTATGAAATAGTCAAAGGAGCTTTTTGCCTGATGATCCAAGTGATATTTCGTCCAAATGGCATCAAGTGCTTGCTCG
>JADHRO010000012.1 GCA_016777395.1 Chitinophagales bacterium
CCATCTGAAGACTACAAGCTAAAAGAACTGCTGTTTTGAATTCAATCATTTTAATGTATTCTTCTTCAGAAACCCTTTGCAGAGTCTCAAAATCAACATCCATTTGCTGTCCCTCGTGAATTTCTACCGCTGTTTTACTTATCAAATCAAACAAATCCGCACTAGTTTTTCCATTCAGTTT
The DNA here is from genome assembly GCA_016777395.1 of Chitinophagales bacterium. Lineage (GTDB taxonomy): Bacteria > Bacteroidota > Bacteroidia > Chitinophagales > UBA8649 > JAFMKE01. The sequence goes on from JADHRO010000012.1 coordinate 182, forward strand.
ACAAGCCATCTGCAAGGCTGTGATAAACATGAAATCTCCACTTAGAATACCTGAGTTTAAGCCAAATTTTTTATAAACAGTTTCCTTTCCTCGGCGAACAGCTGAGTTGTCCATAATATCATCATGAACCAAGGTGAAATTGTGAAAAAGCTCAATGCCGTATGCATTTGTAATGACATCCTCAATTTTACCACCAAACATTTCATTAGAAAATATCATCAGCAGCGGACGAATATATTTACCCCCTGACTCCATGGCATAAGAAATTGGCTGGTAGAGTGCCTCGGGAGTTTCCTTGAAATAGACTTTATGTAGACGTTGAAACTTGGCTTGTAATTCTTTACTGTGCTTCATTAAATTAAAAATATTGATAATTGATTATCCAACAACTTCTAAATCTATTTGTTTATCCTTTAAGCTAGTTTTAGCTACCTTGACCTGAATAGATTCCCCAATTTGATAAATGGTCTTTGTACTTAGGCCTGTAAGCCTCATATTCTCTTCGTCGTAGACAAAATCTTCTTGCATATTAACCAGAGCGACCATTCCTTCGCACTTATTTTCCACTAATTCTACAAAAAATCCTCTTGCGATTACACCGCTGATAATTCCTTCATATACCTCTCCTATTCGAGTAGATAAATATTCTACTTGCTTATACTTAATTGCTTCACGTTCAGCTTTTTGAGATTGACGCTCCATTAAGCTAGACTGCTTAGAGAGATCCTCCAATTCCTCACTCGTATATCGAGGACGATCTTTCAATAAGGTTTGTAAAAGTAGTCGATGCACTAGAACATCTGGGTATCTTCTTATTGGAGAAGTAAAATGAGTATAGTGATCGTAAGCCAAACCATAATGCCCTATATTCTTAGTTGTATATACGGCTTTAGCCATTGAACGAACAGCTAACCGGCCTAGCACACTAAGTTCTGGTTTTTGAACAATTATATCCATCAAATTATTTAATGCATCTCTTGCCTGTTGAGCATCCTTAAATGCAATGCTGTATCCAAAACGCTTGGCTACATTAGACAGGATTGTTAATTTGGACAAATCAGGTTTGTCATGAACTCTATATACACCGGGCTGCTTTCCTCTACTTTTTTCTGCTTTACTTAAAAATTTGGCGACTGTAGTATTTGCTAAAAGCATAAAATCTTCTACTAATAAATTCGCATCAGTTCTTTCTTTGACGTAAACTTCTGTAGGAACAGCATCCTCATCCAACTTAAATCGGACTTCATCACCCGTATCAAAATTAATTGAACCATTTTTTGTTCGCTTTTCCCTGAGTGAATAAGCGATATTATTGAGGAATTCTAATTCACCAAAAAATTCACCATCTTGATTATTCAAGATTTCCTGTACTTCATGATAAGCAAATCTTTTATCAGAATTAATTACTGTTTTAGCGAAAGAATATTCTATAATTTCATATTTCTCATTAATTTCAAACAATACTGAAAATGCACATTTATCCTCTCCTGGGCGAAGCGAGCATACTACATTAGATAATTTTTCAGGCAACATTGGACATACTCTATCCGGCAGATATACTGAAGTAGCTCTAAACTGGGCTTCTCGATCTAGTGCACTACCTGGGCGAACGTAGTGAGCAACATCCGCTATATGCACACCTATTTCGAAATTCCCATTTTTTAGTGGTTTAATCGAAAGTGCATCATCAAAATCTTTTGCATCAACCGGGTCAATAGTGAAAGTTAACTCCTCCCTATAATCTAAACGCTCGCTAAGCTCATGTTTGGATATTTTTTCATTTATTTTATCCGTTTCTGCAAGAACATCGCTTGGGAAAACAATATTAAATCCTTGCTGCATGAGAATTGTTCGCATTTCAAGCTCATTTGGAGAAAGATTATTTAACTTCTCCATAATTTTTCCAACAGGATTCTTTCCTGCAGTGTCGTGCCAGTTTACAATATGAACAACCACCATATCACCTGTTTCACAATTCATCGTGAAGCTTTCCGGAATAAATATATCAAATGGAATACGCTCATTATTAGGAACCGCAAAACCGAAACCATCGGTTTTTTGAAACTTACAAATAAACTCACCTTGGGAGTGATTGATAATTCGAATTATCTTTCCCTCGGGTTTCTTTTTATCATATTTTGTTATTGCTACCTCAACAACATCATTCGACATTGCATTCATAGTATGCTTTCGCTGAATTTTCACATCAGCTTCAAAATCATCAATGATGACATAACCAATACCACTTTTTGCTAAATCAAGTTTACCTTGCAGTACTTCGTTGGGTTTGGATAAAAACTTTTTCTTTGAAATCTTACCAGTCGAACCAAAATCAATCAGTCCTCTTTTTTGTAATCTGCTAATGGCGTGTTCTATTTTTTCTGGGCTATACTTTTTTGAAAAGTGACTAAGCACATCGTCAGGGTTCATTCCAGACTTTCTCTTCGCTTCGATATATTTTAGAATTGCTCCATCAATTCCCGAGTTACCACTCTTCTTTTTTTTCTTTCTTGACATCTTTTGTTCTTCCTCGTATTTATAATTTTTAAAGTACAAAGGTAACAAAAGCAAACTAGGAAGGATTAAATAAATAGAGACAGCAGCATTAGCCGCTTATTGATTAAATTTGGCATTCAATTTGAATAGAAATATAAAAATTGATTTATGCTAAAATATATCTTGTGTATTGTGTTCTTAAATTTAAATGTAAAGTCTTGCAATCTTAAGCAATCGAAGCTTATAGATAGTTCTTCGGAGGGTCAATCGATACCGATATCGAATGTAATCCAATTGCATGACATTTGGGCCTTAACCGCTATAAAAGGGCTAAGTTTGGATAAATTAAAATTTCCTGCGGGAGTTCCTACAATGGAAATTTTTGTAGAAAATTTAAAGATTAGTGGTTTTGGGGGCTGCAACAATTACTTTGCCAATATTAAAAGATTAAGTGATAAAGACTTTTCTTTAGGACCTGTAGCCTCAACTAAAATGTATTGTATAAACATTGATGAGATTCAATATTTAAAACAATTGGATAAAATTGAGAGTTATCAAATGTCTAAAATACAATTAGATTTTTATCGAGGAGATACTCTCCTATTAAGCTTTAAGAAAGTCGATTAAATCTAGATAATTTTTGATTAATGCAAAGACTAGCTTTTTCTAGTAAATAAATTCCTGGGCTATCAGTTCGATGAGCTTTAAGAATAAGCTATCTAATTTTGTATACACACAATACTCGAATCTGTTAATCGTTTTATTGGTGTGATTGACACATCACGATAATCGGTATCTATCTTTATTTAAGTTTTAAAACCTTCATGGCTCCGCTCAAAAAGATATTCTGGATTCTCCTCACTGCTTTACTGGTTTTTCTTGGAGGAATTAGCACCTTTCTATTTATCCAAAAAGATTTTATTCGAAATCAAAGTATAAAAGCACTCAACAAACAATTAAACACAAACATTGATGTCGGTGGGCCGATTGATTTAACCTTTCTAAGTAATTTCCCGAATATAAGCTTAAGCTTTAATGAGGTCATCATAGCCGATAGGCTGCGGGCTAATGATACCTTGGCATCACTTAGTAATGTAAGCTTACATTTAAACACCTGGGCTTTACTTAATAAGGATGTATCAATCGATGGTATAAATGCTCGCGATGGATTCATACATTTATATGCAGATAAGCAGGGAATAGCTAACTACGATATTCTTAAACCTAAAGAGTCGCCTTCAGCAACTAGGCTATTGCAATTGAAAAGTATAGTACTCAATAATGTTGAGTTAATTTATGATGATAAAGAAAACAATATATATTCACATGCACTAAGTATTAGAAGTCATATAGCAGGATCTTTTTACCAAAAGGATTTTGATTTAATGATAGATGCAGATTTGTATAGCTATAGCTTGTTTATAGATGATGCTTCATTGTTTCCAGCCAAAAGTATTGAAGGAAAGCTTAAGCTTAAATATACTGGTGTCGAAGGATGTATCTTATTTGATGACAACGCGCTAAATATCCAACAGAATAAATTCTTGGTTTCAGGTGAAATTTGCAATAAAACTAAACTAATTGATCTTGTCGCATATGCGGAGGGAAGTGACTTAAAAGAGGCACTAGGGTTGGTGCCAAACGAATGGCTAGATGTAAGTAATATCAACGGGAATGGAGCATTCAAACTAAAATCATCGATTTTTGGGGAGTTAAAAAAACCTACTATTCAACTAGACTTCAATATTACTCAAGGAGTTTTGGATCTTGAACAACAGCAGCTGCAACTTAAAGATTTAAATCTGGACGGTTTATATCGTAAAAGCAAAGAAAATAAACAAAGTTTGCATATTACTAAGTTCAATACAAGAGCGGGTAATTCCTTTTTAAATGGTGATTTACTTATCGCTAATCTACACGACATTTCTATTGAAGCTCATTTAACAGCAAGCTTAAATGAGCAATTTTTAAACACATTTTTACCTGAAGATTTTGAGGTAAAAGAGGGTTCGATTGAATTGAATGAAATGACATTTCTAATCCACCATAATACCTTGGACAGTCTCTGGCAATTGGATAAATGTGAGGGTGAACTTCGATTAAATCAACTCAATGGCCAACTACACGTTTTAGATTTACCTTTTAGCTTTTCGGGAAGCTTGACTGGTAAAGAAAGCTTCCTGTCAAGTGAAGAGATCAATATTAATATAGGTGATAACCATCTAAAGTTTGATGGAGAAGTCAATAATCTCATGGAAATCATACTTAATCAAGAAAAAGAAAATATCGTTGACTTAGGGGTAAACGGTAATATGAGTAGTGATTATTTCAATTTGAATGACTTTATTCAATCCAGCAGTAAAAGTGATACTAAATCGACAAAGACAAAGGAGATTCAATTTCCGCCAATATTTGGTAATATTAAGCTCGAACTTGCCCATGTCATATTTAAAGCACTTGATATTTATGATTTAAACATCGAAGCAAATGCTAATAATACAGCTTACACCTTTGATATTAAAGATTCAAAAACCTTAGGCGGACATTTTAGTGGCCATCTGTTGACTAACGTAAATGAAAATGATTTCGAAATCAACTTAAGTGCAGACATAGAGCATGTAGCTATTCAGGAATTATTTTCCTCTTTTAATAATTTTGGGCAAGAAGATTGGGGAAGTGAAAATATCCGTGGTCAGTTAAATGCCCAATTAGATTTTAGTGCTACCTGGAAAGATTTCACAAACTTAGATAGTGAAAATTTTATTCTACACAGTCAGCTTAAGCTTTCAGATGGCGAATTATTAAACTTTGCTCCTCTGATGAGTCTATCTGGAAAATTGGAGTTGGAACAATTGGAGCATCTATATTTTAAAGAGTTACAAGCAGATATTACTATTGAAGATGAGTGGATATTCATGCCAATGACAACAATACAAAGTAATTTGTTAAGTTTGGACGCTGGAGGGAAGCATAGTTTTGATAACGAGATTGATTATCAGTTAGTTTTAAATTTGAAAAATTTGTTAGCAGCTAAGTTTAAAAAGAAAAAAACGAAAGCAGAGGATTATGTGAATGATGCTAAAGGGGGTATTAATCTATACCTAAGTATGGCAGGAACAGTCGATAATCCAATAATATTTTTTGACAAGAAAGGTGTTAAGGACAAAATGAAAAATGACTTCAAGAAGGAGAAAGTAGACTTCAAAAATCTATTCAGAAAAGACGAAGAGAGTGAATTCGAAAATGTTGAAATAAACTTTGAAGAAGTTCAAGAAGAGGATAAGTATTTAGATTGGGAAGACTAGCCTTCTTATATTTACATGATATATGGATATATACCAGCGAAAATCAGGAATAAAAATAGTGTTACTAGTATCGGCAATACTTATTGCAGGTGGATCCTTATGGTACACCAACCAGCTAGCTAGTAAGATCGCCACTGAAGAGGAAAATAAGGTACTCCTTTGGGCTCAAGCCTTAGAGAAAAGAGCTCATCTAGTGAAGGTCACGGGGAAATTGTTTGAGAAAATTGCTGCCAACCAAAGAGAAGATATTGAAAACTGGGCTGCAGCGACGAGCCTAATCATTAAGACCGAAGAGCCAAATTCCGTTACTTTTTTAAGCAAAATAATAATTGGAAATACAAACATTCCCGTTATTCATGCAAGTAATAATAATGAGATTATTGATTATCGAAATATAGACTTTCCTTATGATATAGATACTACTCAATATTTGGATAGTCTTTTTAGGTCAAGTACTTTTCAGACTTACCCTCCGGTACAAATTAATTACATCACTGGACAAAATTTTATTTATTACAGTGATTCCAAAATATTTTCCGAGTTAAAGCAGACCTTAAATGATTTAATAGAATCATTTATATCAGAGATTGTAGTGAATTCTGCTTCTCTTCCTGTTATTTTAGTTGATGAAAACCAAGAGGTTATAGCAAGTGGAAATATTGACAGTAATCTACTCTCTCCTATAATTTTGAAGCAGACATTAGATGATATAAAAGGTGAAAATACGCCGATTATAATTGATCTAGGCGATGGAAGTAAGCGCACTGTTTATTATAAAAACTCCATTATTTTGAAACAGCTTAAAGCGTTTCCATTTGTGCAACTTTTCCTTTTTAGTATTTTGATGCTTGTCGCCTACCTAGGATTTAGTAGTACTAGAAATGCAGAACAAAATCGTGTCTGGGTAGGTATGGCTAAAGAGACTGCTCATCAATTAGGAACCCCCATATCATCCTTATCTGCTTGGCTAGATTATATGAGAGAAATGCCCGAAGATGCTGTTAAAGATTCTCAATTTATTCATGAATTAGAAAAGGATGTTAATCGACTTGAGCTTATCGCTGAGCGATTCTCAAAAATTGGCTCTAAGGCTGATTTAGAAGTTAAAAATGTTAGACCAAGCATTGAATTGGCGGTTCAATATATGGAGAAAAGAAGTTCGGATAAGGTGAAATTTAGTCTAGAATTGGAAGAAGAGGAAACCAAATTTGCCATTAATGAGGCTCTGTTCAACTGGGTTATTGAGAATTTGATTAAAAATGCCATAGACGCTATGGAGGGGGTCGGCTCAATCAAAGTAAGGGTTTTTAAGTCTAGTAAAAACGTAATCATTGACATAATAGATTCTGGAAAAGGAGTTCCAAAAGGGAAATATGAAACCATTTTCCAACCTGGATTTAGTACAAAAAAAAGAGGTTGGGGACTAGGATTATCTTTGGGTAAAAGAATTATCGAAAATTATCACGAAGGAAAAATTTACATAAAAGAATCCAATGAAAATGGCACATGCTTTAGATTAAAACTGCCGCTTGCTTAGCCCAGCTAAATTAGCAGTTAAGTTGAACAATTTTCCTTAACTTTACAGGACACAATCACAAAGAATCATGAACGATCAAGTATTAAATATTTCTCAGAAATCAATACAACTGGAAGATAAATATGGCGCCCATAATTACCATCCTTTACCGGTTGTTTTAAAAAAGGGAAAAGGTGTTTTTGTTTGGGATGTGAATGGCAAGGTCTATTTTGATTTCCTATCTGCTTATTCTGCGGTGAACCAAGGGCATAGTCATCCAAGAATTATTAAAGCACTCACCGATCAAGCGCAAGAGTTATCCTTAACTTCAAGAGCTTTTTACAATGATTCCTTGGGCGAGTATGAACATTACATTACCTCATATTTTGGTTTCGATAAAGTGCTGCCTATGAATACTGGTGTTGAAGCTGTTGAAACTGCCTTGAAACTTTGCAGGAAATGGGCGTATGAGAAAAAAGGTATTCCAGCTAATCAAGCTAAGATAGTAATGGTAGAAGCTAATTTCCATGGGAGAACATTAGGCGTTATTTCGGGTTCTACAGATCCGGATAGTCGAGCTGGTTTTGGCCCTTATCTACCCGGTTTGGAAGTGATTCCTTACAATGACTCAAATGCTTTGGCAAAAGCCTTAGAAGACCCTAATGTTGCCGGTTTTATGGTTGAACCTATACAAGGAGAAGCTGGAGTGGTTGTTCCAGACCAAGATTATCTAAGTAAATGTAAGGCATTGTGTAAGGAAGCTAATGCTCTATTTATTGCTGATGAAGTTCAAACCGGATTAGCAAGAACAGGTCGCTTATTGGCGGTTTGTGGTGATTGCAACTGTAAAGGTTTTTGTGAAAATAAATACGAAACAAGACCAGATATTTTAATTCTAGGTAAAGCGCTATCGGGTGGAGTATATCCAGTTTCAGCGGTCTTAGCAGACGATGAGATTATGTTGTGTATCAAACCTGGCGAACATGGTTCTACATACGGAGGAAACCCACTGGCATGTAAGGTAGCCGTGGAAGCTTTGAGGGTGCTAAAGGACGAAAGATTAGATGATAACGCAAGGTTTTTAGGCAAATACTTGCGTCAAGAACTTCGGAAAATTGAAAGTCCATTAATTGATCTTGTAAGGGGTAAGGGTTTGTTAAATGCCATTGTGATAAACGATAGTCCAGAGAGCAGTACTGCATGGGACTTGTGTCTTAAACTTCGAGATAATGGTTTACTAGCCAAACCGACTCATGGTAATATAATACGACTAGCTCCACCATTAGTTATAACTAAGCAACAATTGGACGAATGTATCGAGATAATACGAAAGACATTTATTGAGTTTTAAATCAAAATGGCCTTTTTCAGGAATACCAATTCAAAATTCTTAGATAAATAAGGAGTTGTATTATTTTCTCCTATCTCAATTAAAATCTTTTAAGAAGTACTTTTGAATAAAACTTATTAAGCTGATCGGGAAAATTCTTGCAGCTAGCTCTCCTAGTTTTGCTTCTGCACCAATAATAATACGTTTCTTATTTTTCCGAATTCCCTGAATAATTATTTTGGCTGCTTTTTCAGGAGACCGCTTACTTAAAAACTTGTCGTGGAATATTTGATTAAACGCCTTATCTCCTCCTTTAGCATTTAATGATATATTGGTATTTACTCCACCAGGATGAACCGCATGTATAGTTAATCCATTATGCCTGTTTTCGACCATAAGCGCCTCAGTATAGCCCCTTATGGCAAACTTACTGGCACAATATGAACTCTGGGAATCTACACCTACAAGACCAAATAGACTGGATACATTTACTAATACAGATTCACTTTTCTTTTTTAGTTGTGGAAGAAAAACTTTACTTCCATTGACCATTCCCCAAAAATTAATCTTCATTAACCACTCAAACTGCTCTATCGACGTTTCCTCTGCGGTCATTTTTCCTAGGGCAACTCCTGCATTATTGATAAGCACATCTGCTCCTCCAAAGTCTTTTTCTAATTCATTGCCCATTTTAACGAAGGAAGGATAATCACCTACATCGAAGCAGTATGTTTTCACGACGTGTGAAGAAATCTCTTGTTCAATACTTCTTAGTCTTCCCTGATTATTGTCTGTTAAACACAATCTAGCGTCCTCTGCGGCGAATTGGCGAGCTAAAGCAGCTCCTATACCAGAAGCAGCTCCCGTTATTACTACGAGCTTATTTTGGAAATCATTCATCTTACTTATTTTGAAGGGCAGCTTCGCGAAGCTTTTTCAAGAAATCAGATGCGAAAATAAATTCGTACAATTCCTTATTTTCACTCTCTTCCATCACTTGCTCCTTAGACCCTTCCCAATGCTTATAGCCTTGGTGAAGAAAGGTAACCTTGTCCCCAATACCCATTACTGAATTCATATCATGCGTATTTATAACAGTAGTGATATTGTATTCTATAGTAATTTCTTTAATGAGTTCATCAATAACTAAGGCTGTTTTGGGATCAAGGCCAGAGTTAGGCTCATCGCAAAACAAATATTTTGGATTCATCACTATAGCCCTAGCTATACCCACCCTTTTCATCATTCCTCCACTTATTTCGCCAGGATATTTGTCATTAGCATTTTCTAAATTAACCCGACTTAAACAGAAGTTTACCCGCTCTGTTTTTTCTTCCATGGACATTTCAGAAAACATATCTAGCGGAAAACGAACATTTTGCTCTACTGTTAATGAGTCAAACAATGCATTTCCTTGAAAAAGCATTCCCATTTCATTGCGTAATTTCTTCTTCTCCTTGACTCCCATTGAACCGATTGGCCTGTTATCATATAGAATGTCTCCATCCTCCGGATTAAACAAACCAACCAAACATTTTAGAAAAACAGTTTTGCCCGCACCACTAGAGCCAATAATTAAATTGCACTTTCCTTTCTGAAATTGTGTGGATATACCCATTAAAATTTCTTGAGTGCCGAAGCGTTTTTTGATATTACGAACTTCGATCATAACAGTAAAAATGCAATTAAAAAGTTTGCAATAATGATTACTATAGAGCTATTAACTACTGCCCTTGTACTGGCATTCCCTATTTCTAGCGCACCGCCCTTTACATAAAAACCTTGATAACAAGCTATGGAGGTAATAATGAAAGCAAAAACATAACATTTAATCAACATTATTACTATGTAAAAAGCTTCATGGCCATCTTGAAGGCCTCTAATATAATCTGCAATACTAAAGAAATCACCAAGGACTCCCGCTACACCCCCTCCGATAATACCTAGTGCCACTGCCATAACAATTAGAAACGGAACAATAATTAAACCTCCCATAATTTTCGGGCCTATTAAGTATGCTGTCGTATTCACACCCATGATTTCTAATGCATCTATTTGCTCTGTGACCCGCATACTACCCAGCTCAGAAGCTATATTTGAACCTACTTTACCCGCTAATAACAAAGCGCATATAGTCGGAGCCATTTCAAGAATTAAGGAATCTCTAACGATAATTCCCATCCACCACATTGGAATTAAACCAATATCTAATAATTGATAAGAAAACTGAACGGCGGTTACTGCACCAACAAAAGTTGACACAATGGCAATAATAAGAACAGAGCCAATACCAATTTGGTATACCTGGCGCATGGTTTCTTTAGCATACATACTCAGATTCTCAGGACGAGTAAACATACTCGAAATCATTAAAATGTACTTACCTATGTCGTGAAGAAACCCCATTTAAAAGAATAATGCCAAAGTTAAACAAGGCTTTTTAAAATGAACGTATATTTACCAACAATTTTAAAATTAATCAGTTATGAATAATATTGTAGTAAGTGGAGCCAGCAGAGGTATTGGAAAGGCGATTGCTTTGCACTTTGCACAAGCCGGTTGGAATGTGGCGTTCTGTTCTCGAAGTCAAGACAAGCTTGACAGCTTTAAAAAAGAACTTGAAAAAGTGAATTCAAAAGGGCGGTATCTTGCTTTTTCCTGTGATATGTCCAAGCAAGATGAAGTAGAAATATTTGCCGCAGCCGCAGCAGATTTTTTAGGGAAAGTGGACGTTTTAGTCAATAATGCGGGCGTTTTCTTGCCAGGAAATGTTCATGACATGGAAGGAAAAGATTTTGAGTTAATGATGCGGACTAACATAAGCAGCGCATTTACTCTAACAAAGGCCTTGGTTGGTGAAATGAAAAAATATAAAGTAGGTCATATTTTTAACATGAGCAGTATTGCAGGTTTTATGGCCTACCCCAATGGCGGAGCATATAATGTAAGCAAACACGCTTTGACGGGATATTCAAAGACATTACGTGATGAACTAAAGCCATTCAATATAAGGGTAACAACCATTTACCCTGGTGCAACGCTGACGGATTCTTGGTCGGGAGTCGATATACCTGATTCTCGTTTTATGCCAGCTAGCGATATCGCCCAAAGTATTTGGGATGTCCATCAATTAAGCAATAGGACAGTTGTAGAAGATATTGTTTTAAGACCACAACTAGGAGATATTTGACGAAGGCAGAGGCATGATTTACCCACCAAGTCTATTTCTATTGATTAGTTAAGAAAATAACTATAGATTTTCAATTTGAGCACTACCATAGCCATAGTTCTCAATATTGCTTAAGCTATTGTAGGCAGATCGGCACTACTCTTTTGAGGAACAGATGAAGGTCTGGGCTTAAGGCCAAGTAAATTAAACATGTAATTGTCCGTTCCAATTTCGGGATTCGGAGTGGTTAACAACTTGTTTCCTGCAAAGATTGAATTTGCTCCAGCCATAAAACATAATGCTTGCTCTTCCAAACTCATAATTTCTCTACCGGCAGAAATACGCACGACTGCTTGCGGCATTGTAATTCTAGCTGTAGCCACCATTCGAAGCATTTCCCAGACGTCTACACGTTTATTTTGTTCTAAAGGTGTCCCCTTGATTGGCACTAAACAATTAATTGGGACTGATTCAGGTTGAGCAGGTAAATTGGCTAAAGTATGAAGCATACCTACCCTATCTTCATCTGTTTCTCCCATTCCAATAATTCCACCAGAACAAATTTTTAGTCCTGAGCCTGCAACAGCCTCAAGCGTCTCTAACCGATCCTTGTAGGTTCTAGTCGTTATTATTTTATCATAATATTCATCTGAGGTATCCACATTATGGTTGTAAGCATTTAAACCAGCATCCTTTAATCTTCCCGCCTGCTCAGGATTCAACATCCCAAGGGTACAGCAAACCTCTAAACCTTCCTCCCGAACAGCTTTCACCATTTCTAGCACATTGTCAAAATCGTGATTATCACGAACACGCGTACCCATACTTGATATGCAAAATCGAGTAGTTCCGTTGGCTTTAGCCTCTTTCGCTTTTGCCTTCACGGCTTCTACCTTCATCATTCTACTAGCTTTCACATCCGTTACATACTTAGAGGATTGAGAACAATACGAACAATCTTCAGGACAGCCACCTGTTTTAACCGATAGTAGCGTATTTACAACAATCTCTCCTACTTCGAAATTGTTTTTATACACTTCACTAGACTCATACATGAGCTGCAGTAATGGTTTATTATATATATCTGAAATTTGTGCTTTAGTCCACCGTTCCATATTATGCGTTTTGTCTGTTCAAAGATAAAGGAGTTTTTGAATAAGAGAGAATAATTATACTTAAACTCCTTTGAATTTTTATCTTCCTTTTTAGTCTATAAAAGGGTATTGAGTTTTAGCGAAGTGAAATCAAGTCTGCCAAAGACAAAAAGTACTTGCTTATCCAAAGCACCGGGTAAACCAATACAATCAGCCCATCTAGACCAAAAGTGTATATATATTCTGAGGCGTCCCTTTTCAAAGTATATATAAGCATGGCTCCTGCAAGAAATATAGGTATAAGGGTTACACTCAAATAAGAATAGTACAATAAGCAAACAATTGCTAACAATAGATGAAAGAGCGAGATGAATTTAGTTGCTCTTAAACCAAACAACATCGGCAAAGTTGTCATATGCGGGTTTTGCCGATCAGCATTCCAATCTCGAATATCAAAGGGAATTGTTAACCCTAAAATAAAAAAGAAAACTCCACTACATAACACAAATAATTGAAGCCTAGGCAAATGATTATTATTTTCAATTAAGGGAATTCCTAAAATAAAAACTACCCATACCAATGCAACAATTTGAGTTTTAAGAAACCAAAAAGACCTTAGATTATATCGCTCAAATCCAATATATACTATCGATAAACTTATCACTCCTAGTAAAATAAGTAATTGTAAAAACGAAACTTCACTTAAAGCATAAATAAATCCTAGACTAGCGATACATAAGCACCCATATATAAAAGTTTTATGCTGCTTCAGCCAGGCATTGAAAATGCCCGTATTTTCTGTTGCATCAAGCCCTTTTAGCTTTAAAAAATTATATCCAATAAACGATGCAGTAAAAATAAGTATACCTTCAGTAAGAGTTGGCGAAACCTCTACACCAAGGCAAGCAGATAAGTATAGGCTTAAGGCTGCAAGACTTATCCATGTATTCGAAAAAACAATGGCATCTATAATTGGTTTTAAACTATTCCAAAAATTAGTTGCCATTTGAAGTTTATAAATTAATAAGTGCTTTAAGCTCTCTAAGTATAAGAGGGAGAACTTAGTCCAAATACTTAAAGTTAAAGTCTGGAGTCAATTTTAGTAAAGTCTCATAGATTAGTTTAGCTGCATTTTCCATATCCGCCAATTCGACCATTTCGACAGTGGTATGCATGTATCTTAAAGGAAATGAAATCAATGCACTAGGAACACCTCCATTGGAGTAAGCAAATGCATCAGTATCTGTACCCGTTGCTCTTGATGCGGCATCTCTTTGGAAAGGTATCTTCTTCGCTTCTGCAGTATCAATAATTAAATCTAATAACTTATTGTGAACCGCAGGTCCATATGTAAGAATAGGCCCTCTCCCGCATTTAAAATCTCCTTCTGTTTTTTTATTAATCATTGGTGTAGAAGTGTCATGCGCCACGTCAGTGACAATAGCAACGTTTGGCTTAATGGTTTGCGTAATCATTTCCGCACCACGCAAGCCAACTTCTTCTTGCACTGCATTCACAATGTAAAGACCAAAAGGCACTTTCTTTTTATTTTCTTTCAACATCTTAGCCACCAAAGCAATGACAACTCCACCTGCTCTATTATCTAAAGCGCGACCAACCGCATATTTCTTATTTAAAATCATGAATTCATCTTGATAAGTAATTACGCTACCAACATGAATGCCCATTTCCAGGACTTCCTTTTTAGAAGTTGCACCGCAGTCTAAAAAGATTGAATCCGCTTTTAAATCCGGATCCTTGCCTCCTCTTCTTGTATGAATTGCTGGCCATCCAAACACCGCTTGAACAAAGCCTTTTTTAGTATGAATATTTACTTTTTTTGATGGAGCAATCATATGATCTGAGCCGCCATTTCTTTTTACATAAATAAACCCATCATCCGTTATATAACTAACATACCATGATATCTCATCAGCATGAGCTTCAATAACCACTTTAAATTCGGCTTCTGGATTAATTACACCGTAGACTGTACCATAGTTATCTACTTGATGCGTATCAATATATTTACCGATAAAATCTAGCCATATTTTCTGGCCATTCCACTCATATCCGGTGGGCGATGCATTATTGATGTACTTCTCAAAAAAAGCTAATTCACTCTTGCCAAAAATCCTTGCCATATTTCCATTAATTTTGATATTGCCTCGAAGATAAGAAAAACCTATCTGTCAATCGACTAAAACTTCGGGCACCTTTTGCAAGGCTTGTCTTTTTTCTTGTATTTCTTGCAACACTTATTTTTTTTCTTGGAGCAGTTGTTGTAGCTATCCATTGCCTTTGGAAGGGTTTCCAAGTGTTCTAAAGTACTTAGGGTGGTGTCAAATTCAGTCAATTGATTCTTATTTAGAACAAATATAAATAAGCTTTTTGGATTATCCTAAATATTTCAATATCGAATTTGCCTTTACTAAAGTTTCTTCCCATTCATTCTCAGGAATAGCATCATAGGTTATCGCACCACCTACTTGCAACGATAAATAACCCTTTTTTTCATTAAAAATTAAAGTTCTAATTAATACATTAAAATCATAGGATAAATCTGTATTGATGTAACCCAGTGCACCCGAATAAACGCCCCGTTTGACTTGTTCATAATGATCTATTAAGTGCATAGCCATAACCTTAGGTGCACCCGTCATACTGCCCATTGGGTAGGCATTTCTTAACGCTTGTAAAGGATGAATATCTTGTTTTAAATGGGCACTTACAGTAGAAATCATTTGAATAATATTTTCAAATTCATATATACCAAATAGTTCATCAACTTTAACCGTGCCAGGCAAAGCGCTTTTTGCAAAATCATTTCGCACCAAGTCTACAATCATAACATTCTCAGCACGTTCTTTTTCATCATTAAATAAGTCAAGCTTTCTCTTTTTATTCTCTTTGAGATTGCTTCCTTTTTTTAGGGTACCTTTGATGGGTTGAGAAATAATTTTACGATTTTCATGCTTCATAAATCGTTCAGGAGAAAAACTTAAAACATGATGATTAAGCATTTTAAGATAAGCTGAGAAAGGAGCTTTCGCATTTTCGTTAATTTTTAAAAAAGCTGCTAAACTATTAAAATTGTGGGTATTGGCATAAAGCTCTCTACAGAAGTTTAATTCATAAACAGTACCTTCTAGGATGTCATTTTTTATTGACTTAAGATGCTGAATATACGCTTCTTTGCTCATTCGACTTTTCCACTCCAAATCATTGGAACGCTCCATGGGCGCTGTCAAATCTATAGCATTAATCTGATCCATCAGTTGAATAGATTCAAGTGTGCTTCTATTTATTGTGCATCGGCCATCGCTCACATGAAAAGTATATCTTGGTTCGAAAAAATAGGTGTTTGGCATTTCTAGATGGTCTGGATTTTTTGAATGCAGCTGTTCAAGCTCATTTTTTAAATCATATGCAAGATAACCATAGATACTTCCAGAGGAAGTGTGCTGAAATTCTTCAAGCTGTTTGAATTGAAGCGCTTCATTCGTTAAAGAAAGTTCTCGAACCTTGTCAACTCCGACAACAAACTCTACAGAGGATGATAGGTGACTCGCCTCATTGTTATCGAGGCATATAAACACTTTAAATTGATTAGCCCAATGCAAGAGCTTCCTTTTAAACAGAGAGACCTCACCAATTGAAAAACTGCTTTGTTCGACCATTAAGTCTAAACTAAAGCGCTTTGATTAATTAGCAACTTTTCTCTTTCTGGTCCTGTTGAAATCATACTTACTGGAACAGCTAAATAATTTTCCATATAGCTCACAAAATCTTCCAAATTAGAAGGTAAACTATGATAAGCGATACCTTCTAAATCTGACTCCCAACCCTTGAACGATTTGAAATTGCAATTGATACTATCAGTTACTTCAAACGGAAGCTCTTTAGTCTCTTTACCATTAACATTGTATGAATCACAAACTTTTATTTCAC
>JADHRO010000013.1 GCA_016777395.1 Chitinophagales bacterium
CCTATTATCATGCAGACTTGCCTCCTGGCCCTATTTGTTTGCCTGAAACATCTACTATAACGGATGTTCTTGAAGCAGAGGAGCATAATTTCCTATATTTTTGCGCAAAAGCAGATTTATTAGGATATCATACCTTTACAAAAAGTTATAATGATCACCTTAAGGCGGCAAGATTGTATCAAGCAGCCTTGAATAAACTGCGTATTTATGAGTAAGGTAAGTGAAACAAGCGTTCGTGTTCGCTATGGAGAAACAGATCAAATGGGGTTTGTTTACTATGGGAATTACGCCTTATACCTTGAATTGGCGCGTACTGAATTGATTCGTCAATCTGCTTGGAGTTATAAACAATTGGAAGCGGAAGGGATTCAGTTGCCGGTGGTTAATGTAAATATGAAATACAAAAAACCTGCGGTCTATGACGATGTTCTCCATATTCGAACAAAAATTATAGGGGAAATAAACAGAAAGATTTGTTTCTATTCAGAAATATTTAATGCTCAAAACGAACTCTTGCTTAAAGGCGAAGTGGAGCTAGTTTTTATGGATAAGCATTTGAAGAAAGTAATTAACTGCCCTGATATAATAAAGGAGAAAATGAAACCCTTTCAATGGAGCTAAAGAAGGACATAGAGGTTTTTATTCAAAACAATCCTACTGCATTGAAGACGATCACTTTTTTAAAGCGGTTTACGCTTCCAGGTTTTGATAAGATACCCGTGTTTATTGTGCTTAGGTTTATTGCTTCTGAATTGAGAAAAGATCTGATTCCAACCCGAGCAAGGTCTATTGCCTACAGTTTTTTTATTGCATTCTTTCCGGGGATGATTTTCTTGCTAACCTTGTTGCCTTATATTCCTTTAGAGGGCGTTCAAGCACATTTTTTTTCTATCATTAATGAGGTCGTTCCTGATAAAGTAGTGAATTCATTTATTCTTACTACGGTGGACGACTTAATCAATCAACCCAGGGAGGGCTTATTGTCATTTGGAGCTTTATTGACCTTCTATTTTGCTACACAAGGGGTGGTCTCTATGATTTTATCCTTTAATAAAACGTATTCAATTTATACCGATAGAAATTTCCTAACCTTGCGTTGGGTCGCCTTAAAGCTGACTATTTTGTTGCTCTTCATGTTTGTTATCTCTATCGTTTTACTTATAGCTGGGGAAGGACTTATCAATCTGTTCTTAGGTTATGTTGAAATAGAGAGCTTTTGGGTAAATATTTTGCTAAACGCCCTGCGGTATATCATAATTTTGATTCTGTTCTTTGTCTCTATTTCTACTATCTATTATTATGGTCCGTCGGTCAAGAAGAAGTGGAAGTTTGTGACGCCTGGTTCTAGTTTAGCCACTATTGGTTCAGTAGTGGCTTCAGTGGTTTTTTCCAATTACATCAATGGATTTGAAAAATACAATACTATTTATGGCATTTTTGGATCGATTATCTTATTCTTAGGCTGGCTGTATTTAAATTCATTTGTTTTGCTTATTGGATTCGAGTTAAATGCCGCAATCTATTATCAATCACATATTCTTAAGGAAGATGAAGATGAATTGATTGATTAGCACCTGTGGCTTCTATCATCTCATAGCTGCTCTTGATTTTTTTTTATTTTTTTTAGTGAAAAGTAAGCTTAAAATTAAAAAGCTTTTTACTTTTACATCGGAGAATTGGCAGAGTGGTCGAATGCGGCGGTCTTGAAAACCGTTGTACTGTGAGGTACCGGGGGTTCGAATCCCTCATTCTCCGCCAAAGCCTCTCCTTGAGAATATCGGGAAGAGGCTTTTTTATCCTTAGAACTCATGGGAACGACAGAAAAACCATTTCAGCGTGAATCACACCTCAGAAGTATAATCAAAGGTTTTACTTGGCGAGTTATTGCATTTTTAGATACCTTGGCAATGACAATGCTAGTAACCTTTATTATCGATGGCAAACCGCATATTGAGGCTGGGCTAGCCATAGCGGCATTCGAGTTTATAATTAAAATTGTCATCTACTATGGGCATGAGCGGGCTTGGCAAAGCGCATGGAAGGATGGGGTCTTTACGCAAAAGGAGACCTTAATCAAAACAGTGACATGGAGAGTTTTAGCCACTGCCACTACCTTTATTATTTCAGGTAAGGTGTTAGGTTCATTTGCAGGAGCAGCTCTTGGTATTGCTTTAGGGGAATCTGTGAGCAAGTTTGCTTTCTTTTATCTGCATGAGCGTCTATGGTTAAAAATTCCTCTGGGAACAGTTAGCGATATTATGCGAAAAAAATAACAATAGGTTTTTTCTACAATTTCTTAACATTTTCTTATTTCCTTACAACTGAATTAAGCTTAACTTTGTTATACAGTAAAATAGGGTTATTTTATGAAATATTCAAGAAGAAGTTTTTTAGAATTTTTAGGTAAAGGAAGTGTTGTTGGTGCCGCGAGTTTCGCGCTTGCACCTGTATTACATGCTTGTAAAAGCGAAATAATATCTCCGGGACCTGTAAGTTATGATGCACAAGTTGGTTTTAAGAGTATAACTGTTTCAAAAGCTGATCAGGTGCGCTTGGCTGATGGTTTTACGCAGGAATTGTTGGTGAAGTTTGGCGATCCAATTAGTGATAAAGACTATTTTGGTACGCACAATGATTATTTGGCATTTATTCCATTAAACGAAGATGGAAGCGAAGGAATTCTTTGGAGCAATCATGAGTATTTAGATCCTGTTCTCATGGGTACTTATGCGCCAGCTGAAGTGAAAACTATTGAACAGGTTGAAAAAGAGCAATATGCCGTGGGTGGCAGCTTAGTTCATGTGCAGTTGAATGCGCAAGGTTCTTGGTCGATCAATAAGGAAAGTGAGTATAATAGAAGATTAACGGCCAAAACAAGCATTCCTTTTTTATGGGATGATCCAATAGATGGAAGTATGGAAGCGATTGGGACATTTGCTGGCTGCGCTGGCGGGGTTACTCCATGGGGGACCATTCTATCTTGTGAAGAAAATACGGATCAATACTACGGTGAATATGTCTATGATGAGATGAATGGAGTAGTTATTGATCGTTTACCAGGAGGGTATGGTTGGAAAAAATACTTTGATTATTCTCCTGAGCATTATGGATGGGTGGTCGAAATTAATCCCAAAACAGGCGAGGCTCATAAATTGGTAGCTCTAGGTCGATGTGCACATGAGTGCGCCACTATGCATCAGTTGGAAGATGGTCGCGTGGTAGTTTACTCTGGAGATGATGGAAATGATAGATGCTTGTATAAATATATATCCCACAAGCCCAATGATCTAAAAGATGGAACCCTTTACGTAGCAAATTTAGAGAAAGGGGAGTGGATTAGTCTTAAATACGAGGATCATGCTATCCTTCAAGAGAAATTTAAAAGTCAAACTGAAGTCTTGGTTCGAATGCGAGAAGCCGCATATCTAGTTGGAGGATCTAGGTTAAATAGACCGGAGGATATTGAGATAGATCCGGTAACAGGAGCTGTATTTATTAGTTTGACCAACAATAAACCAAAAGGAGATCTACACGGATCAATAATAAAGTTGACCGAAGATAGCGAGGATAAGGCAAGTTTAACTTTTAAAACAGAAACCTTTTTAGCGGGAAGTGAAGAAGCTGGTTTTTCAAGTCCAGATAATTTGGCCTTTGATTTACGGGGAAATCTATGGTTCACAACAGATGTTGGCGGATATACCTTGGGTGCTGGGGAATATGATTTTATGCCTTGTAATAGTTTGTTTTTAGTTCCTCGCAGTGGGGAAAGAGCCGGGGAGTTGATCCGGGTTGCAACTGCACCGAATGATGCCGAGTTTACGGGGCCTTATTTCCATCCCAATGGAAAATACCTGTTCTTGAGCGTGCAGCACCCTGGTGAAACCTCTTCAAGTTTAGAAGATTTAGCCAGTCATTGGCCGGAAGGTGGAGATTCCATTCCACTTTCGGGAGTTATTGTGATTAGTGGTGAAAGTTTGACTAATCTGCAGCATGTTTAGTGCTCGATATTTTAATATAGCTCTCAAGATTGTTTATCTTTGTAGTTCAAACTAAAGAAAATTTTCTATGAATTATGATCTCATTGTTTTAGGTAGTGGACCTGGTGGATACGTTACTGCGATTCGAGCTTCCCAACTAGGTTTGAAAACAGCGGTTATTGAAAAAGAATCATTAGGCGGTGTTTGCTTAAATTGGGGGTGTATCCCAACCAAAGCTCTTCTTAAGAGTGCACAAGTATTCGAATATATTAATCATGCGGATGATTATGGAATTTCAGTTGAGGGTGCTTCAGCTAATTTTGGTGATATGATCACTCGAAGTAGAGGAGTAGCTGAGGGAATGAGCGCAGGGGTTCAGTTCCTGATGAAAAAGAACAAGATTGATGTTATAATGGGTTACGGCACTCTTCAGCCAGGCAAACAGGTCGAGGTGAAAAATGATAAGGGAGAATCCAAAACTTATTCTGCAAATCATATCGTTGTAGCAACAGGAGGTAGAAGTCGTTCTGTCCCAGGTTTGGAACAAGATGGAAAGAAAATAATCGGCTATCGTGAAGCGATGAGTTTAAAAGATCAACCGAATAAAATGGTTGTTGTAGGGTCAGGTGCTATTGGTGTTGAGTTTGCTTATTTCTACAATTCTCTGGGTACTGAAGTAACTATAGTTGAATACCTAGATAAAATAGTCCCAAGAGAGGACAAAGACATCTCTAAGGAATTGGCTAAAGTATTGAAAAAGAAAGGAATAAAGATTGTGACTGGTTCTGCTGTCCTAGAAGTCGATACGAGTGGTGATTTATGTCAGGTAAAAGTAAAGGATAATAAGTCAGGAAAGGAATCTGAATTGACTTGCGACATTGTTCTTTCCGCAGTTGGCGTGATACCAAATACTGATAATATAGGTTTAGAAAATGTTGGTATTAGTACAGATAGAGGATTAGTTACCGTGGATGAGCGTTACCGCACCAATATTGAAGGGTACTACGCTATTGGAGATATTGTCCCTGGACCTGCTTTAGCGCACGTAGCTTCTGCTGAAGGGATTTTGTGTGTGGAAAGTATTGCTGGACATAAAATTGAAGCGATGGACTACAACAACATACCATCTTGTACTTATTGTATTCCGGAAGTAGCATCAGTAGGCTACACGGAAGAAGAGGCAAAAGAAGCTGGTTATGAAATTAAAGTAGGGAAGTTCCCGTTTTCTGCTTCAGGTAAAGCAAGTGCGGCTGGAGTTAAAGAAGGTTTTGTAAAAGTAATCTATGATGCTAAGTACGGTGAATGCCTTGGGGCTCATATGGTTGGTGCGAATGTTACTGAAATGATTGCGGAAATAGTTGTGGCTAGGAAACTAGAAACAACTGGCCACGAAATTCTTAAAGCTGTTCATCCTCATCCAACGATGAGCGAAGCAGTTATGGAAGCTACTGCAGCGGCCTACGATGAGGTGATTCATTTATAGGATTAGTGATTAAAGATATTGCCTTAGCGATTCTATTAAGAACCTATTCAACAGCAATCAACTTTCTGCCTCATAGTAGATTTTGTAGAACTTGCCTTTCTCATCACTTTGCTTCTCTATAAGGTCATGATTACCATGAACATAGATGTGAAAGTTTTTATCTAATTTTATCACACTTCTCAAATAACGAGCATTCTTTTTGTACGCACTTGGTGAAACAAAAAATTGGGTATCCAAAGCTTGCTTATTCTCTTCTACATACTCTTCCTTGTAAGCTTTAAACTCATCGATAATCTCTTTATTGCTAAAGAATATACGGTCTTCATAATCCTCATCCTCAAATCGTTCAACACGCTTAAAATATTCCTTACTGCGATTTAAAATACCTGCTTGCTCAAACTTTTCCAACTCAAATTCCGGTCCCAATCTTTCTTTGATAAATGAAGTGGTTAAATTAATGATGTTTTTCGTGTTGTGATAGTCGTCGTTTTTTGCCTTTAAATTCAAAAAATCGTCTTTCCAATATTGAGCTTCGTTATTCTTGTTTCCTTTATCTACTATACAAACCTTATATCCATCACTTTCGTCATCATTAAGTATCAAACATCCTTTATCTAGCTTCTCCACATTAACCCCTTGCTCGTAGCCTATTTTAATCTGCTTGGCTTCGTGTTTAAACTGAAGAAATGCATCTTTTGATTCTGATTTGAATATTCCTATAGCATCTTGCATTTGTTCGTCTATTACCAGGTCTTTGATATAAGCGATCATTAAATCTCCTGGCTTGATATTGGGGTGACTACTTTGCTCATATAGGTGCTTGGCAATGAAAACAGATTGATTATGCAATAGCTCAGGATCTCTGAATATTGCTCTTGCAAAGTTGAACATAGGATTCAAGGTGAAATCTTCATTGCTAAAGGTAAATCCATAAAATTCAGGCTCATTAAAACGCTTAAAGAAATATTTGAAAAGTAGTTCTTTCAGTAGATCATCCTCTAAGGTGATTCCAGCTGTTGAAATATTGATTCCTTCATTTTCATTTTTTATACCAATGCCATGAATGGAAACACTTGCTAATTGAGCTACTTCGAGATTTATCATAGGTTTGTTTTAGTAGGGTAAAATTAGAACTAATTCTAGCAAGAATAGATAGATTTCAAATCCCTCTTTCCACAATTTCTAAGCCTCTTTGGAAATCGATCGAGTAGGGCGCACTTATCCGAATCACTTCATTGCTGAGTGGGTGTGGAAACTCAAGTGACTTGGCATGAAGCATCATAGTATCTAGCTTAAATACATCTTTCCAATATTTGTTTTGTTTATTGCATCCATGCGGGCGGTCCCCAATTATAGGGTGCATGAGGTGGGCCATATGCTTCCTTAGCTGATGATAACGGCCGGTTTGGGGGTAAAGCTCTACTAAGGAATACCTCGAAGTAGGAAATAAGCCTAAATCGATGCTTATTTCGAACTGATTTAAGACTTTATATCGTGTTATTGCCTCTTGTTTTTTTCCCTTTAAGTTGGTTAACGTATAATTGATTTCTCCTTCAGGCTTAAGATAACCGCGGACTATAGCATGATATGTTTTTTTAACTTGATCATTGGCAAACAACATTTGTGTTGGTCCATCCAATTCCTTTTGCAAAGAAAAGAGCAATACGCCACTGGTCTTTTTATCTAAGCGATGTGCTGGATATACTTTTTGTCCAATTTGATCGCGCAATAATTGCAGTGCAAATTGTTCGTCATTACGATGTATTTTAGACGAATGTACAGCTAGGCCATGTGGTTTGTTAACTGCTATGATTGCTTCATCTCTGTATAGGATATTAAAACTTTCAGGCATTAATTCAGGTATTTCCCCTCACTCTTTAAAGCGGCGAGGCTTTCATATAAATAAGCCAATTCGTCCTCTTGATTATAGGCTTGAAAAGAGATGCGTATGAAAAAATCCTTCGCTCTATTGGTGATAGGGATTTCAATGTTATATTGATTATACAATACTTCTTTCAACTCGAATGGTAGAGGAGTGGAGATGGGGATACTACAGATTTGTCCTAGAAAATCAGTATTCACTGGACAGATAGGCTTAGTTTCTAGTAATTTACAAAACAATGGATACCAACGATGTAAGATTTCTTTTGCTTTTTGAGTCTTTTGCTTCCATTGTTGCTTTTCCCAAAAATCGGCAAGTGAAGGAAGACATAAGAATGCGGATGAATCTCGTGTGCCTGTATATTCATGGTAGTCCAAAAATTGACTGTGGCTGGGAAATTCACTGGCATAACCCCAGGATACGATTAACGGATCAAGTAGATCCTGCTTCTGTTTCTTCACATGAAGAAATGAACACCCCTTTGGAGCTAAATACCATTTATGCAATGCGCCAGTATAATAGTCTGCATTTAACAGATCTAAATTCAATGGAATATGACCGGGAACATGTGCTCCATCGATAAGGGTTATTAAGCCCAGCTTATTTGCCTTTTCACAAATCTCCTTAACTGGGAGTATTAGTGCGGTAGCACTAGTTATATGACTAATGAAAATCACTTTTGTTCGATTGGTTAATCCCGACCAAAAGTGCGCTAAGAAGTCCTCTTTTGAGCTTATGGGAAGAGGAATGTGTTGCCGAATATATTTAGCTCCGGTTTGCATGCATCTAAAATCCCATGTTTTATCCATTGCTCCGTATTCCAAATCCGTACTTAAGATCTCATCTCCAGCTTCCAGTTCTAAACTTTTAATTACTGTATTAAAGGCTGTAGATGGGTTAGGTGTTAAAAAGAAATCATCTACTGAACAATGAAATTTCTCAGCAAATACTTCTTTAGATCTCCTGTAGGCTTCAACTCCTGTCTTAGTTATAAACTGTATAGGATCCTGTTCTAATTTTACTTGCCATTGCTGGTAATCTTGAAAAACAGGAAGAGGACAAGCGCCAAATGAACCATGGTTTAAGAAGGTGATTTTAGGATTTAATTGAAACAGATCTTTAAGTTCCGCTGTTGACATTATGATTTACTTGGTTTAAGCATTAAATTTATACAAATTAACTCAGAGTATAATGTTAGAGAAGCTATTCAACTTCATTTCAAAGCAACAAGAGAGTTTGATGATTGGATTTTTATTATTGTTTTCAAGCGTTCAAAGTTAGTTTCAATATGTGATAATAGTCTTAATAGTCTGTAAAATAAAATATTAGTTCAATTTATAGTAATTTTACTTCAAGTATATGTTTACCAGTTTAAATCCATATAATAATGAATTTTTAGCTTCCTATGATGCGATTAGCTCAATACAGATGCATCATAAAGTAGATGCTTCTGACAAGGCTTTTCGAGCATGGAAATTGACCAGTCTCGCTGAGCGATTAAGCTTACTGAAAAGGCTTGCGGATGTTTTAATTAAGCATCAAGAACCTTATGCCCTTATGATTACTCAAGAAATGGGTAAACCCATCCACGAATCCAGAGCAGAAATCGCTAAATGTGCTTGGGTATGTGAATATTATGCGGCTCATTCGGAAGAATTCCTAGCAGATAAGTGTATTGCAACGGATGCCTCGAAAAGTTATGTTCGAATTGAACCTATAGGGAGTATTTTAGCTATCATGCCATGGAATTTTCCGTTTTGGCAAGTGTTTCGATTTGCAGTACCCTCGCTAAGTGTTGGTAATACAGCCTTGCTTAAACATGCACCCAATGTGATGGGATGCGCGTTTTTGATTGAAGATGTTTTTCTTAAGGCGGGTTATCCTGTGGGCGTTTTTCAAACTTTGGCCGTGTCTCATGAGCAAACAGAAGAATTGTTAGCTAGAGAGGAGATAAGGGCGGTTAGTTTAACCGGGAGTGAGCGGGCAGGAATAGCTATTGCTCAAATTGCCGGGAAAAATCTAAAGAAATGCGTACTCGAATTGGGAGGGAATAATGCATTTATTGTTCTGCATGATGCTGATTTGGAGTTAACAATTCGTACAGCGGTAAAAGCACGTATGATGAATGCAGGGCAAAGTTGCATTGCAGCCAAGCGCTTCATCGTTGTTGAAGCGATTTACGATGAATTTATCCTTGGATTTAAAAATGCGCTTAAACAGCTTAAATATGGAGACCCAATGGATGAATCAACTGATTACGGTCCTTTAGCTAGGCGTGACTTAGCTGAGCAATTACAAGATCAGCTAAAAAAATCCATTGCAAAAGGAGCCTTATTAGAGCTTGGAGGAAAGCAGGTTGAGGCTATGCATGAGTTGACATTAATTACAGGAGTGAAACCTGGGATGCCTGCTTTTGATGAAGAAACATTTGGTCCTTTGGTTGCTGTAATTCGAGCTAAAGATGAGCATGAGGCTATCGAATTAGCGAGTCGAACGAAGTTTGGATTAGGCTTAAGTATTTTTTCAAAAGATATAAAGAGGGCAGAGGCTTTAGTCCCTTTGTTTGAAGATGGAGCAGTATTTATAAATGATTTAGTTAAATCAGATCCTCGTTTACCTTTTGGAGGGACTAAACTTTCTGGCTATGGTCGAGAGCTATCAAAAGAAGGAATATTGGAATTTGTAAATAAGAAGACAGTTTATATTAAATAAACGTCTGAGTGCATAAAACTCATATTAATGAATCCATAAGATTAAACAAAAAAAAGCGCTTGGTTAAAGAAAACAAGCGCTTTAAAGAATCAATATCTAAATGAATTAACTGTTTATAGAAACTACTTCTAAATCAAAAGTTAAATCCTTTCCAGCTAGCGGATGGTTACCATCAACGAGAATAGTTTCTTCTCTAACTTCTGCAATAGTAAAGTGCATTTCTTGACCCTCTGGTGTTTGAGATACTAAAGGCATTCCAACTTCTGGCTTAATTTCAGCAGGTAATTGACTTTTTTGAACTTCATGCATCATTTCGTCTTGACGAGGTCCGTATGCTTCATTACTTGGAATATTTATTGTTTTTTTCTCACCCAATTCCATATCAATCAATCCAGCTTCGAAACCTGGGATTAATTGTCCTTGCCCTAAAGTTAATTTTAAAGGCTCACGCTCTAACGAACTGTCAAATATTTGTCCGTCAGCTAGAGTTCCTGTGTAATGCACTTCAACGGTGTCATTGTTTTTGATTTTTGCCATCTTGTAATTTTTGATGCGCAAATGCGCTATATTTGTTAATAAGTGGCAAAGGACGGAGTTTTTAAAACAGGAAACAAGTATTTAATGCTTTTTGATAATAGTTATGCTTGATTAAACTCCTTAAGCATTTCGATAAATCTTTTCCCGTATACATCATGCTTACGTTGCCCCACACCATTGATTTCTAAGAATTCTGCTTTGTTTGTAGGTTGAACTTCAGCGATCTCTTTTAAGGTTGCATCATTGAATACTAAATAAGCTGGTATGCTTTCTTCCAAAGCAATTTCTAATCGCAATAATCTTAATTTCTCAAACAAGCTCTCATCCTGTTCAGGTTCTGTAAATTGCTTTTGCTGATTGGATTTGACACCTGTTTTTCGTTTGAGAACAGCTAAAGCTTTCGTCAATTTAACCGATCTTCCTTCAAATAATATCTGGTGTGAAAGAGTGGTCATTTTCAGGCTGTTATGTTCGTGAAAAGCAATCTCACAATATCCTTGATTCATCATTTGAATAATGTATTGTTGCCAATCCATATCAGTTAAATCTCTACCAATCCCATAGCTTTTCAATTGATGATATCCTTTCTCAATAACACTGCTGCTACCTGAGCCTCTTAATACAGCGATAACCATACCCATAGGTTCTTTTTCTTCCAAACGGTGGATTACGGAAAGAATTTTTTGGGCATATGCTGTACCATCTATAAATTGCGGAGGATTTTTGCAGATATCACAATTCCCGCAATCTTTTTCTAAAATTTCACCAAAATAACTGAGTAGCGTTTTTCTCCTGCAAGTTTTTGCCTCTGCAAATTGCTTCATTCTATCCAATTTCGCGGTTTGAACCTTAGCATTGCTTGCACCTTGAATGAATCTTTTGAGTTGAATGATATCTGCATAACTATAAAAAAGTAGGGCAGTTGCCGCTAAACTATCTCTCCCAGCTCTGCCGATTTCTTGGTAATAACCTTCTATATTTTTTGGTAAATTGTAGTGAATGACCCAACGCACATTGGATTTATCTATACCCATTCCAAAAGCAATAGTTGCACAGACAATTTGGGTGCGATCATAAATAAAATCTTCTTGTACTTGATTCCGCTTATCATGACTTAGCCCCGCATGATAATAGCTCGCATTTATCTTAGCAGCTTTCAATTTGCTCGCCAATTCCTCGCAAGACTTCCTGCTTAAGCAATACACAATACCTGATTCTTGTGGCTTTTGTTTAACAAAGTCTACAATTTGCTGAATGCGCTTATTGGAAGGTCTTACGTTTAAACTGATATTTTTTCGATCAAAAGAACTCAGGAAAAGCTTTGCATTTGGAATACATAATTGCTTCGCAATATCCTGCCTTGTTGCTTTGTCTGCAGTTGCAGTTAGGGCAACGATAGGGGTGTTAGGTAATTTATCCTTTAAATAGCCTAATTGTTGATATGAAGGCCTAAAATCATGTCCCCAAGAAGAGATACAATGAGCTTCATCAATGGCAACGCATGAGACGTAATCTTCGTCTAAAATATTTTTTAACAAACTGAGGCTTTCAGGCGCAACATAAAGAAGTTTTAAACTTCCATCTACTACTTGATTAATGATGACTTCTTGTTCGTCAGCTTGCTGAGAACTGTTATAAAAGTTAGCTTCAATTCCATTTGCCTTTAAGCCATCAACTTGATCTTTCATCAAAGCAATCAAAGGAGAAATAACGATGGTTAACTTAGGGAATAGTAAGGCGGGTAATTGAAAGCAAATAGATTTCCCACCTCCCGTAGGCATAATGACTAAGGTGTCTTCTTTTCGCAATATGGTTTCAATAATTTCTTGTTGCTGATCCCTGAATTCTTCGTACCCAAAGTAATGTTTGAGTGCTGCGTACATTTCTTTAGCGCTAGTTTTTGACATTAATTTTCTTTGAACTGTGAATTTATAACTTTAGGATTCATTTATTCGTTTGATTTACGGATAAATGAAATTTGAGTGGTGTATAGAATTAGTTCATTTTAATCGGCACCAAATTTAATTGTATTTTAACTAGTAAGCCCGTAAATAATTTTTAACATTATTCTAGACCTTATAGACCTAAAAAGTAAGGGTATCACTGAAACTAGGCTAAACAACAGAACTAAATGCTTATTAGCTATCATCTTCCTATAATTTATATTATGTTAAATAGGGTTTAAGCGAATCCTTTCTCCTTCTCCCTCTTATAATAACTACTATCAGTTGGTTATTGTACTTATTCATTGATTCCTGCCATATGAAAAGCTATAAAAAAAGACCTAGTAAATTTTACTAGGTCTTTTTTACGGATGCTTTACATCACTAACTCAATTAGTTTGTCTTTTATTTTAACGCAGAATTAATTTTAAACAGCGCCTTCTTACTTGCTACATCTTCAGGAATCAATTCCAATACTTTCTCAAAATAAGGTTTTGCCGTTAAGTACATTTCTCGACGTTTTGCATTTAGCTCATTATACTTGGTGGTTTCATTATAATCCAAGTCGTTCATTTCTTTAATGAATTTATTTGCTCCTAAAAAAAACATCGCTCCAGCATTATATATGGCCTTATCGTTGCTAGGATTGATTTCAATAGCTTTTTCATATTCAACTATGGCCTTATCCATATCCCCACTTTTATCGTAAGCGTTTCCTTTTATGAAGTATAGCATGTCATTTTCAGGTTGCAATTCAATGGCTTTATCAATCTTATCAATTGCTCCTGCTATATTATTGTCTTCAATAAAGTAATTCAATTGTTCGATAACTATTTCCGCATTCTCTGGAAATATATCAGCAGCCATATCTAATGTCGCCATTGCTTTTTCTTTATCGCCACTCTTCTTGTATAATCGAGATAAGAATACATAGTTATTTGCATCTTCTGTCATCGTTAACAAATCTTCATAAGCAGCAATTGCCTCATTCACTAGGCCCCCAGCTTCAGCAGATGCTGCAGCATTGGAAACACACCTTTCAGTTTCTACAACCAATTCTCCATTATTGTTTATTAAGGTTTCATTAATGGCTTTCATTGCATTGAAATCTTTGTATGCCTGAGCATAATCACCATTTTGGTAAGCATCAGCACCACTATTAAAAATGTCTGATGAAATAGCACGAATATATAAAACAGCATCTTCTCTATTTCTAAACTTTTTATCCTCTAGAGAAAGGGCTTTTGCAAAACTTTCAATGGCAGTTGTTAAGTATGTAGGGTCAGTCTGACTTAGTAGCTCATCCTTTGAAAGCGCTTGATAAATCATTCCTCTGTAGTACCAGGTTTTCCCTTGAATTCCGGTAGTTTCATGAGCAACCGCTTTGTCAATAGCTTCTTTAGCTTCGACTAAATCCTCTCCGTTCTTAGCTAATTTATATTCTTCAAGATAATTATAAGCTGCCATTACCTTACTCCCTTGAGCAAATGATACCTGAGCTGTGCACAGTAAACCAATTGCTATCAAAACTATTCTTTTCATTGCTTTCATTTTTATTTTTTAAATATCTAACAATTTATTTGCCAAGATTTAATTTTCACAAAACCTTAACAATTGATTCTAAGCTTCAGTTTCTGGATTTTCTTGCTCACTACCATCTACTTCTTCCTCCACTTCTCCTGAATCGTCAAGTTGAGCCTCTTCGGCATCTTCGAGTCGCTGTTGCTTTCCATCTTTAATAATACTGACTGCTGCAATGCTGTCCTTACCTTTTAAGTTGATTAGCTTAACTCCCTGGGTAGCTCTTCCCAGCACACGTAAATTTTCTAATTCAATACGTATAGCAATACCTGACTTATTAATAATCATTAAATCATCGCTGTCACTCACTTCTCGGATGGTAATTAGCTTACCTGTTTTGTCCGTTAAGTTCATGGTTTTAACCCCTTTTCCGCCACGCTTAGTGATCCTGTAAACTGGCTCCCATTCCTGAGTTTCTTCGTTGAATTCATCCAATAGCGTTCGTTTACCGAAGCCATTTTCGGAGACTACTAAAACGGTTGATTCTTTTTCGTCTTTAGCAGCGCTGATCATTCCAATAACTGCGTCATCTTCCGAGTTCAATCTTACACCTCTTACTCCGGTAGCTGTTCTTCCCATGGATCGAACATCACTTTCGTCAAAACGGACAGCCCTACCATACTTTGTAGCAAGTATTATTTCACTATCTCCTGTGGTTAATACTACCCTTACTAATTTGTCTTCATCTCTAATAGTAATTGCATTTACTCCATTAGTTCTTACTCTAGAGTAATCTCTAATTGACGTTTTCTTAACCGTACCCGCTTTCGTAGCAAAGAATATAAAGTGTGAATCCAAGAATTCGTCATCTTTCAAGTCTTTAATTGGGATGTAAGCTAAAATTTTATCATCCGAAGGAATATTGATTAAATTCTGCAGTGCTCTGCCTTTAGAAGCTTTACTGCCCTCTGGGATTTCGTAAACTTTCATCCAGAAGCATTTGCCCTTCTCGGTATAGAGAAGTAAGTAATTGTGCGCAGTAGCCGTAAACATATGTTCAATAAAGTCTTCGTCTCTAGTGGTACTTCCTTTCGAGCCTTTGCCTCCCCTATTTTGCGTTTTGTATTCAGAAACCGCAGTACGTTTCATATATCCTAAATGCGAAATGGTAACAATTACGGGCTCATCTGGAATTAAATCGGTGATATCAATATCTCCTGCCGAAAATTCTATATTTGTTCTTCGTTCATCTCCGTATTTTTCAAGTACTTCATCTAATTCTGATTTGATGATACCGAAACGCAAATCCTCGCTTCCTAAAATTTCTTTCAAGTGAGCAATCGTTTTCATGAGTTCATCATACTCAGAGCGCAATTTATCTTGCTCTAGTCCAGTCAATTGACGCAAACGCATCTCTACGATTGCCCGAGATTGAATATCTGAAAGATCGAATCGCTTCATTAAGCTCTCCCTTGCTTGTTCGGTGTTTGAAGATGCTCGAATAATCTTAATTACTTCATCTATATTATCGGAAGCAATTATTAAACCTTCAAGTATATGCGCTCTTTCTTCAGCTTTTCTTAATTCGAATTCTGTTCGCCTTACCACAACCTCATGTCGGAATTCAATGAAATGTTTAATTAACTCTTTCAAGTTCATTAATTTCGGTCTTCCGTCAACTAAGGCAATATTATTTACCCCATATGAGGTCTGAAGTTGAGTGAGTTTAAATAAGGTGTTTAAAACGATATTTGGTATTGCATCTCTCTTCAAATCGACAACAATTCTCATTCCATCTCTATCAGATTCATCGTTAAGGTCAGAGATGCCATCTATTCGTCCATCATTTACAAGCTCAGATATTTTTTGAATTAATGTTGATTTATTGACTTGATAAGGTATTTCATTGATTACAATTTTATTCTTTCCAGAATCGGTCGTTTCAATACTTGTTTTACCTCTTACAACAATCTTTCCTCTGCCTGTTTCAAAAGATTCTTTGACCCCATCGTAACCATATATTGTTCCTCCGGTTGGAAAATCAGGTGCTGTAATATGTTGCATTAACTCTTCAATAAGAATATCATTATTGTCGATATAAGCTTTCATTCCTGCAATAACTTCGGATAAATTATGCGGCAGAATGTTTGTTGCCATTCCTACGGCAATACCAGATGCACCATTAACGAGAAGTTGGGGTATCTTCGAAGGAAGAACTGATGGCTCTTTTAAGGAGTCATCAAAGTTTAATTGAAAATCCACGGTTTCCTTATCTATATCAGAAAGAATGTCCTCTGCGATTTTCCTGAATCTAGCTTCTGTATAACGCATGGCAGCAGGAGGATCGCCATCTACTGACCCAAAATTTCCTTGACCATCGACCAGTGGGTAACGAAGTGACCAGTGCTGCGCCATACGAACCATGGTGTCATATACAGAGCTATCGCCATGTGGGTGATACTTTCCAAGGACTTCCCCTACAATTCTAGCAGATTTCTTATGTGCTTTGTTTGGCGCTAAACCTAAATCATTCATGCCATAAAGCACTCTTCTGTGCACAGGCTTCATGCCATCTCTTACATCAGGAATTGCTCTTGAAACGATAACCGACATAGAATAATCTATGTAGGCACTCTTCATTTCATCTTCAATATTTATTGGAATTA
>JADHRO010000014.1 GCA_016777395.1 Chitinophagales bacterium
CTGTAGGGTATCGCATGAATATTACCAAAGGGGTGTCAGGTAATATTGACAGTACCTTAATCACTGCTAATGTATTGACTTTTGGTGGACATATTAACCTGACTCCTAAATGGCAAATTAATTTGACATCAGGTTTTGATATTAGGAATAAGGAGATTACTTTGACAAATGTTCGGGTTGAGCGAGATTTACATTGTTGGGTTTTGGCATTTAATTGGACTGCTTTCCCATTAATTAGACAAACTTATTCAATAGATTTGCATGTGAAATCACCCATTTTACAAGAGTTAAAACTGAGTCGTAAACAACCCCCGGGAACCACTACATCAGTGTTTTGATATGCATTATTTAGAAGAATTAGTTCAATCAAAAATGCCTTATGGCAAGTATAAAGGTCGAGTTCTTTGCGACCTGCCAGAGTATTACTTGGTTTGGTACCACTCAAAAGGTTTTCCCAAGGGTAAATTGGGAGAACAATTAGCAACCATGTATGAAATTAAGCTGAATGGATTGGAATATTTGTTAAAGCCTTTAAGAAGTAAATTGTAATTTTACATGATGCTGAATGTCAATGATTTTCAAAACGACGCTTTTAAGGATTTACAAATCCTAGTGATCGGAGATGCTATGATCGATCGATATTATTACGGTCACATTGAAAGAATAAGTCCTGAAGCAGATGTGCCGATCGTTGATGTGAATCAAATAGATAATCGATTGGGAGGCGCTGCCAATGTTGCATTGAATATTGCCAAGCTAGGAGCAAAGGCCCACCTCATAACGATTACTGGCGAAGATGAAGAACGAAATCTCTTTAGTGAATTGCTTGAAAAAGAAGGGATTCAGCATTCACTGTTGGAGGCACCACGAAGAACCACCATCAAAACAAGGGTATATAACGATAACGAATATGTCATTCGATTTGACATAGAGGACACCCATGATGCAGCGGAGGAAGTACAAAATAAACTATTGGCGAATATTAAATCAGCTTGCGAATCTATTCCATTTGATGCCATCATTCTTCAAGATTACAATAAAGGGGTTTTAACGCCTAAAAGTATACAGGCTATGATGCTTTATGCGCGGAAAAACAATATCCTTGTTGCTGCAGATCCAAAAGAAAAAAACTTTTTTGAGTATCAAGAAGTTGATCTATTTAAGCCAAATTTAAAAGAATTAAATATTGCTTTTAATAAGGCTGTCAAAGGACAGGATGAAATTGGGTTGAAGTCTCTGTGTGTTAAGTTGAGGAGCCGTTTGGCTTGTAAGAATATCCTTTTGACTTTGGCCAAAGATGGGGCAGTAGCTCTCAGTAATGATGAGTTCCTTAAGGTCGAAGCGCATGAGAGGAAGGTCGTAGATGTTTCAGGAGCTGGCGACACAGTTATCGCTATGGCTAGTTTACTTTTAGCACTTAAATTTCCAATTAGTAAAATTTTGTATTATAGCAATCTAGCAGGTGGTTTGGTTATTGAGGAAAGAGGCGTGAAAGCTTTAGACCTTAAAATTTGGGAATCTAGCTTAGGAATTTAAGACAACTTGTCCATTTCCTTCAGAATTTCCTCCGCTTCGGCTTGCTTAGAATCACTAGCTTTCCTATCTATTTTTGATAAACGATAGGCTTCAGCCGTTGTTTTTTCATAACGCTCTTGAAGCTTTTCTAAAGGGCTTTTCTTTTTGAATAATCCGAACATAAGATGACTGTTTTAAAGCATAACAAGAAAGTCCGCAAGATGTTTGATTTATTCTTTTATTCCACTTTGAACACTCCCATGGGTGCTATACTCTGCTAAATCTAAATTGTGTACGAGTCTTCTTTCCATGAAGTTCTTAAACAGTTCATTATCAATATCTTGGATAACCTCTTGAGCAAAAGCAAATACAATAAGTTTTTTTGCTTTTTCTCTCGGAATTCCTCTAGTTTGTGCATAGAATATTGCATTTTCATCTAATTGTCCACAAGTAGCGCCATGGCTACATTTTACATCATCTGCATAAATCTCTAATTCGGGCTTGGTGTTGATAGTAGCTTCCTCACTAAGCAGGATATTCTTATTACTTTGAAAGGCATTTGTTTTTTGTGCACCCTCTGCTACAAATACTTTTCCATTAAACACCCCTGTTGATTGATCATCTAAAATCCCTTTAAAAGTTTGAAAACTTTCGCAATTCGGGGCGTTGTGCTTAATCAGTATTCTGCTATCTGTATGGTCTTTATCCCCGTTAATAAAAATACCATTAAGCGTTGCTTCACCATGCTCCCCATTTAAATTTACTCTAAAGTTGTTCCTAATAAATTCTCCTTGAAAATTAAGGGTCGTTACTTTTAAGTTACTGCCTTTACCTAATTCAAAAAACTTGTTGCCAATAAAATGAACTTGATTGCTGTCTTCTTGGTAAATATTGACCTTAAGTCTCGCATCTTGTTTAATAAAATATTCGGAAAAATGATTAATATTAAATGCTTCTTCCTTATCGATATTGACGTAATCTTCTATTAGTTCAACTTCACTATTTTGTTCAAGAACAATTAGATTTCTTTGACATGTTAGGCTATCCTTGGGTTGATTGTAGCCTAAGTGCAGCATTACAATTGGTTTCTTGGCTTGCGCATTTTTAGTGGCATAGATAAAAATACCACACTGGGCAAAAGCAGTATTCATTTCAGAAAAAGCATCAGGATATTCAGTACTCGTCTCATTATAATGAGATTCTACGATATCTCTAAACTCCTTTCTTGCATCACACATACAAGATATGTGAATACCATCTTCATCTCCCTCATAACTAGATAAACTTTCAGCAAAAACACCATTTACGGTAACTAATAAATGCTTGTCTAGCAAATATTGATGCGTAAAATATTCAGGTAATTTATGTGGAATACGGCCCTCCGTTGATGGAGTCAAGTTTTTGAAATGCTTTAAATTACTATACTTATATACCTCTGATTTTCTATTCGGTATACCCATCTTTTGAAAGCGCTTGAGAGCATGTGCTTCAGCGCTATTTTCAGACTTTTTTAACTTTTCAAAAGCTTCGGTATATTTATTTTTTATTGCAATCATTTGTATTTATTAGTTGAAGGGGTAGGCTAATATAAAACTATACTGCTTGTTCTTCTTTAATCCAATCGTATCCTTTCGCTTCAAGTTCCTTAGCTAATTCCTTGTCTCCACTTTTTACAATTCGACCGTCATACATAACATGGACAAAGTCGGGTACTATATAATCGAGTAGTCTTTGGTAGTGAGTAATAATAATGAATGCATTATCCTTATTCCTTAATTGATTTACTCCATTAGATACAATCTTTAAGGCATCAATATCCAAACCTGAATCAGTTTCATCTAGAATTGCCAACTTAGGTTCTAGCATTGCCATTTGGAATATCTCATTTCTTTTCTTTTCACCTCCAGAAAAACCTTCATTTAATGAGCGACTCATAAACTTTTGATCGATGTCGACTAATTTCATTTTTTCTTTCATCATTTTCAAGAACTCACTCGCCTTCATGGGTTCTTTGTCTTGATGTCTTCTTCTTTCATTAATTGCGGCCTTCATGAAGTTAGTGGTGGTGACTCCAGGTATTTCTACAGGATATTGAAATGCCAGGAAAATACCAAGTCTAGCTCTTTCGTCTGGATCTAGTTCTAAGAGGTCTTCATTTGTGAATTGAATACTACCATCGCTTATTTCATAAACATCTCTGCCAGTGATCACATTCGCTAAGGTGCTTTTCCCAGTTCCGTTCGGTCCCATAATAGCATGAATTTCTCCCGGCTTAACTTCTAAATTAAGTCCTTTAAGTATTTCTTTGTTGTCAATACTTGCTTTAAGGTTTTCTATTTTTAACATTTGATTTCTTTTTTGCTTTTAGGTTTTGGCTAATCGCTTTGAATATGAATATTATGCTGAATTACAAGGGATACATAATGAAAAATTAACCCACACTTCCTTCTAGACTTATTTCTAATAATTTTTGCGCTTCTACTGCAAATTCCATCGGCAGTTCTTTAAAAACTTCTTTACAAAACCCATTGACTATTAGGTGGACGGCTTCTTCATCTCCAAGTCCACGCTGATTGCAGTAGAACAATTGGTCTTCACCAATTTTTGAAGTGGTAGCCTCGTGCTCAACCTTAGCGGTTTTGTTTTTAATTTCTAAATAGGGGAAGGTATGTGCTCCGCATGTTTCGCCCATTAACATACTATCACATTGCGAGAAGTTGTAGGCATTTTCGGCAGTTTTATTTATTTGCACTAAGCCTCTGTATGAATTTTCACTATGACCAGCTGAGATCCCTTTTGAGACTATTCGACTTCGGGTATTTTTACCAATATGAATCATTTTGGTTCCCGTGTCTGCTTGTTGGTAATTATTAGTTACTGCCACTGAATAAAATTCACCGATAGAGTGATCTCCTTTCAAAATGCAACTGGGGTATTTCCATGTTACAGCACTTCCCGTCTCTACTTGAGTCCATGATATTTTAGACGAAACCCCTTGACACAATCCACGCTTAGTTACAAAATTGAATATTCCACCTTTACCATTCTTATCACCGGGATACCAATTTTGCACGGTTGAGTATTTGATCTCCGCTCGATCCATAGCAATTAACTCAACAATAGCTGCATGCAATTGATTCTCGTCTCGTTGAGGGGCCGTACAGCCTTCTAAATAGCTCACATAGCTATCCTCTTCAGCAATAATTAAAGTTCTTTCAAACTGTCCTGTATTTTCTGCATTTATCCTGAAATAGGTGCTTAATTCCATTGGGCATCTTACTCCTTTAGGAATATATACGAATGACCCATCACTAAATACAGCCGAGTTCAAGGCCGCATAAAAATTGTCTCTTGGAGGGATAACTGTACCCATAAATTTCTTTACCAATTCTGGATGTTCTTGCACGGCTTCTGAAATAGACATGAATATAATTCCCACTTCTGCAAGTTGTTTCTTAAAAGAGGTGAAAACGGACTCACTATCCATGACAAAATCTACTGCTACACCAGCTAACATTTTTTGTTCTTCGATTGGAATTCCCAATTTTTCGTAGGTCCGAAGTAACTCGGGATCTGCTTCATCGAGGCTGTTTAGCTTCTTTTTTTCTTTTGAAGAAGCATAGTAGCTTATACGCTGAAAATCGGGCTTTGAATACTTGACATGTGCCCAGTTGGGCTCATCCATTTTTTGCCAAATAGCAAAAGCCTTCAATCGATAATCCAAGAGCCATTGAGGTTCATTCTTCTTAGCAGAAATAAATCGAACCACATCTTCGTTTAAGCCTATTTCGGCTATATCTTGCTCGATGTTTGTTGTGAAGCCATATTTGTATTCTCCTGAAGTGGCTTCTTCTAATATGATATCGTCTTTACTCATAGTTTTATTTGCAAACCCAAAAATAAGGGCATTTACTTGATATAAGAAGGGTTGTTTAGAATTATTCTACATAACAGAGGAATAACTAAAATTTAGATGAAATAGTTTGCCCGTTTGAACGATTTTTAATTTGAAATTATTTTAGTCAATTTAAGAATTCTGGCAACAGAAACTCAGCTTTTGCCATCTTTCCTTGATTGTTCAACCATTTCACCCATATCAGCACCTAAGCTTAAAATGTTTTTCATAGCCTCCTCCGATTTAATAGTTAAAATCTCGACATCCGATTTTTTAACTAAGAAAACATAGCCATTTGTTGGATTCGGAGCGGTAGGAGTAAAAACGGTTAGCAGCCCTTCCTTAGTTTCGTCAGTAACGAACCCCATCATTTTAACTCCGTTTGCAAATGGTTCGATAAGAACCACTTGAGAAAATGCTGTTTTTTCTTTCCCGAAGAACTGTTGAACCGTATTTTTTATCGTACTATATAGTGGTAAGCGTGAAAAAGCTTGCTCTTCAATCCAATTAAAAAGGCTATTCCCAAATTGAGTACGAACAACTAGTCCAATAGTAAAGCAAATTGCTGTAATGATTCCAAATGCTAAAATCTTTATGAGCAGTTCGTTCCATCGTTCTGGAAATAAGGCAGATATTGGGTCTATGATGCCATCAAAAAAACTGATAACCCATTTCGCTAATATAGCGAAGATGGCTAGTGGAAGTATGACAACTAGTCCTCCTAAAAAAGTAGTGGCTAAAAAGTTTTTAAAATTATTCATCGTAATTTATCTTCAAGGTTGAGCTCGTAGGGTGGGACTGACAGGTCAGTACATAACCTGCTTCGATTTCTTTATCTGTCAATGCTTCAGAATCATTCATTTTAACACTTCCTTCGGTCACTTTTGCTCTGCAAGTCGTACAAGCTCCAACCATACAAGCAAATGGGGGGTCGACATTGGCATCTAAAGCTGCATCTAAAACGGTTTCTTCGCCCTTAATTTCCAAGCTAAAACTTGCCCCATCATAAATGATTTCTACCTGACTTGTGCCATCAAATCCCTCCTCTACTTGTCCTACTGTAGCCTCTATCTTTTCGTCCACACTTTTTTCTGTAAAATATTCTCGATGGACCTTTTCTTTCGGTACCTGAAGCTTTTGCAATGCACTGCTCACGCTATCCATAAGACCTCCTGGTCCGCACATGTAAAATTGCGCCGATGAAAAATTCATATTGGTATGATTTTTCAATAAATCTATACATAACGCTCCGGTAATCATACCTTCAATAAATGGTAGCTCTTCCTCGGCTTTTTTTCCAAATCCAAGAAATCCGCCGGATTTATTAGGCTTATCAAAAACATGAACAAGCTTAAAACGATCGCCAAAGGTTTGTTGAATTTCTCCCAATTCTTTCTTGAATATAACGGAATCACTATTGTAATTGGCATAAAACAAACTTACCCTTGCCTGACTGGAAAGGTTTAAGGCACTTTTGATGATCGAAAAGAGTGGGGTGATTCCACTTCCACCTCCAAACAGGATGTAATGTTGACTATCTTCTGGACCTATATCCGCCTGGAAATTTCCCAGCGGTATCATCGCTTGAAGAGTATCTCCTTCTTTTAATTCTTGATTGAAAAAACTCGATACTATACCACCTTTTACTTCTTTTACTGCGATGGTAGGTTCTTCATTTACTGCAGGGGAAGAGCATAGTGAGTATGAACGATTATGGTCCGAGCCATTTACATTCACCTTAAAGGTGATATATTGCCCTGGAATATATATGAAATCATCTTTGAGTTCACTTGGAATGTTTAGTGTAATCGCCACAGCATCCTTGGTTTGTCTTTGAATGCTTTTAACTTTTAACGTATGGAAATTGGACATAATATATGATTTAGAATCTTGCAAAAGCAAGTTTTTAGCAAAAATGGTTAAAAACTTGTTTCAGGTGGTCTGAGATGGACTCCGCATTATTTCCTTCAATCTGATGTCGTTCTATAAAGTGAACAAGCTTACCATCTTTAAACATTGCCATACTCGGAGAGGATGGGGGGTAAGGGGTAAGAAATTCGCGCGCTTTGTCTACGGCTTCTTTATCAACGCCAGCAAAAACAGTAACCATTCTATCTGGTTTTTTTTCATTATTTACAGCTTCTTTAACCGCTGGCCTTGCTGCTCCTGCAGCACAACCGCAAACAGAGTTTACAATTAAAAATGTAGTTCCTTCTGTATTGCCGAGTATTTTTTCTACTTCTTCTGCACTTAATAACTCTGAAAATCCAACGCTTGTTAAATCTTCTTTCATTGGTGCTACTAATTCTGGTGGATACATATGATTTGATTAATTATGGTTATTAATATTTTATCTTTCTAAATTAATGGATAATTAGCACTCTTCACTGATTAACGAGTATTTTATGCTAGGTGTATTCGGTTCATTCTAAAGGAAACCAAGCTCTAACATTGCCTCTTCACTCATCATTTCTTGATTCCATGGTGGTTCAAAAACGAGTTCAACACACGCTTCCGTTGCGCCCTGAACTCCTGCCGCTTTATCTTCAACTTCCTGAGGGAGCGATCCTGCCACTGGACAAGAAGGTGAAGTTAAGGTCATGATAATCTCTACATTACGTGCATCATCAATATTCACTTCATAGATCAAACCTAATTCATAAATATCCACAGGAATTTCGGGGTCATATACCGATTTCATTGCTTCAATGATTGCTGCCTTTAATTCTTCTTTATCTCTTAATGCTTCGCTCATAATAGGATTCAATCAAGATTACTTAGTTTTACATCTTTATATTGAAACAAAATTAACAATTTAGAGTTCATCTAAATACATTATTTATGAATTATTATTTTATCACAGGTTCCAGCAGCGGTATTGGGAAAGCTATGGTAGAGGAGTTGCTGAAATATCCAAACAATCAGGTAATCGGCCTTAGCCGCACGAATACGCTTGGTGATAAGCAGTTTGAATATTGGAATTGCGATTTATCGAAAGGGGCAGAGGTGAAGGCGTTTAAATTTCAAAATATAGATAAAGCCGATCGGATTGTACTGATTAATAATGCGGGTGACTTAGGTGAGATAGCCTATGTGGGTCAGCAAAGTGATGACAATATTATTGCATCGAGTATGGTGAATTTTACTTCGGCTGCCGTGTTGATGAATAAGTTCATATCAGCCTATCAGAATTTTGATGGCGAGAAAATTATTGTCAATGTAAGTTCAGGAGCAGCGAATAGCGCCTATGATGGGTGGGCGAATTATTGCAGTGCAAAGGCAGCGTTAAATATGTTTACTCGAGTTATTCATGAAGAACAGCTAGGGCAGAACTATCCTGTTCAAGCTTATGCGATTGCCCCTGGTGTTGTCGATACCTTAATGCAAGATACAATCAGAGATGTGGAAGAACGTTCATTTAGCCAAATTGAAAAGTTTAGAGCGCTTAAGGAGAATAATGAGTTGTACCAAGCCCATGAGGTAGCTGAGCATCTACTTGCCTTAATCATGAATCCTAAAAATATTCCGTCGCTCATTTCAAGAATTCAGCTATGATAAGATTCACCTTGCTGCTGACTCTTTTTTTATGTACTGTTGGGCTAAACGCCCAATTTGAAGAGGGGTTTAATGACCTGCAAAATAGTATAGCCTTTAGGGGCGCTTCAATGGGTATTTGTTTTGTGGATGTATCAACGGGTGAAACGCTGTTTGGAAATAATGCCCATCAATTTTTCTATCCAGCATCGGTACAAAAAGTGATTACCACCGCAGGAGCGCTTAGCTTGTTGGGAAGCGACTACCAATATGAAACAAAGGCGTATTATTCTGGTGAAGTTGAAGCGGGTGTGTTGAAAGGCAGCATTCGGATTAAATCCTCAGGCGACCCAACAACAAATTCGGCATATTTCAATCCA
Organism: Chitinophagales bacterium; assembly: GCA_016777395.1. GTDB lineage: Bacteria > Bacteroidota > Bacteroidia > Chitinophagales > UBA8649 > JAFMKE01. The sequence goes on from JADHRO010000014.1 coordinate 9,325, forward strand.
AATTTCAAGGCAGATTTTCTTCAAGCCTTAAAGCTAAGGGGAGTTGAGGAGATTGAAGGAGTAATAACATTTGACAATCAAGAGTCCTTTCACGGAACGCCTCAATCTTGGTTGTATGAGGATATTGGAAATTACTATGGCGTAGCTTCGCAAAAATTCAATTATAAGGATAATTTATACCGACTTACTTTTCAGCAAAAACAAGATGGGACAACTCCGGACATTGTAGGAGTAAAGCCTAAAGTTCCTTACAGTTTTGATTTGCAATTGACTTGTAGTTCAGCGCAAAAAGGTGACAATGCCTTTATTTTAGGAGCTCCATTTTCTGCGGAACGAGAAATTGTAGGAAGCATAAGTGCGGGTGCGGGTGCATTCACGATAAAAGGAGCTAATGCTCATCCGCAATATACCTTTATTGAGGAGATAAAAGAACAGGTAAAGATGGGTGCTAAGCAAGGAGCATATTGCAATGAACAGTTTTTGTGTTCCACTAAGAGTCCAAGCCTAGGGGAGCTGGTTCAAGTGACAAATTTTGAAAGTATCAATCTTTTTGCTGAAGGGATTATAAATACGCTAGGGCTGGTATATACAAAAACTTATTCTACTCGCGGAGGATTAGATGTCTTACATAAATACATTAGCCAAAAAGAATTAGATACCAAGGAGATTATTCTAAAAGATGGGAGTGGGTTATCTCGATTGAATGCCATGACTCCTCATTTTGCAGCTCAATGGATTTGCGAACATTATGAGAATGACCGTTTTCGAGCCAGTTTGCCGATTTCTGGCGAATCGGGAACGCTACGGCACTTAAATCATGCAGGAATAAAAGGTGTGGTGCATGCCAAAAGCGGCTCTGCCGAGGGGGTGCTTAACTATGCCGGTTATTTTCAAAATAAAGAGGGTAGAACAATCGCTTTTGCAATATTCATCAATCAAGCCTATCAATCACAGTATTCTATTCGACGTGAGATAGGAGCATTTTTGGCTAAATGTATCTAGACAATTCGTCTATTCTTTTTCCAATTATTTTCTTTTGTAGGAGTATTGTTCTCTTCTGCTTTGTCCGAACTAGAACGGAAGATATGACCAGCCAATAAAGCGGCTACTTCTATTTCTTTTTCACATTCTTTGTTTAAGTCTTCCGGCTTGAAGTGGTCCTTCACAAAACCTGTATCAAAATTTCCAGAAACAAATGCTTCGTGATTCATCACATAACTTCCGAAAGCTAAAGTGTTTTTTACACCTTTTATATGATATTCTTTTATCGCTCGCTTCATTCTTCCAATCGCAGCTTCTCTATTTTCCGCGTGAACAATCAATTTAGAAATCATTGGATCGTAATAAATAGGAATTTGCATGCCTTCTTCAAAGCCATCGTCAATGCGCACGCCAGGTCCCTCTGGTTTCTGATAGATTTCCAGTTTACCAATATCGGGTAGGAAGTTGTTTTGTGGATCTTCGGCGTATACTCTTAACTCAATAGCGTGGCCATTAATTTTTAAGTCATCTTGCGTAAAACTTAATTTTTCACCGCGCGCTACTTTTACTTGTTCTTTAACTAAATCTATGCCTGATATCAATTCACTTACCGGATGCTCCACCTGCAAACGCGTATTCATTTCTAAGAAGTAGTAATCCATATTTGCGTCCAATAAGAACTCCACTGTTCCGGCCCCCACATAATCGCATGCTCTTGCAACATTGACTGCATCTTCACCCATCTTCTTTCTTAACGCAGGCGTCAGCACTGCAGAGGGGGCCTCTTCGATTACTTTTTGATGTCGACGTTGAATACTACACTCTCTCTCAAAAAGATAAACTATATTTCCGTGCTTATCCGCTAATAACTGAATTTCAATGTGTCTTGGGCCTAGGACATACTTTTCAATAAAAACGGAACCATCACCGAAAGCAGAAACTGCTTCACTGATGGCTCTATTCATTTGGTCTTCAAACTCTTCCTCATTCTCCACAATTCGCATACCCTTGCCACCACCACCGGCAGATGCTTTAATTAGAATGGGAAATCCAATCTCCTTTGCTCTTTCTTTTGCAGCGGCTATATCGCTTATCGCTTCTTCCGTACCAGGCACCAGTGGGGTATTGTATTTAGACACTGCCTCTTTAGCTGCTAATTTATCTCCCATTATTTCCATGGCATGAGCTGAGGGGCCGATGAAGGTGATTCCGGAAGCTTCTACTTGATTGGCAAATGCTGAATTCTCACTTAAAAATCCAAATCCTGGGTGAATTCCATCTACACCGAGTTTTTTACTAGCTGCTAAAATTTTATCGCCTCTTAAATAGGAATCTTTTGAAGGCGCTGGTCCTAAAAGAACCGCCTCATCAGCGGCCTTTACATGCGGCGCATCTCGATCGACTTCGGAATATACGGCTACCGTTCGGATCCCCATTTCCTTAAGTGATCGAATAATCCGCAGAGCAATCTCTCCACGATTGGCAACCAATACTTTTTCCATAGCTTTCAATTATACCTTCAAAAATACTATTCTTAAATGAAAAGTTTATGTCTTTTAGGTTTTAAACCAAGTTGCATGAAAGTGCAAATAGGTACTTTAAATTAAAATTGCGCATTTACCCATGCAAAACCGCTATCTTTGCTTCATGAAATTTGGTTGGCAGGTTTTAAATTTTGTTTGGCTTGAACTTAAGTTAGAATTTAGGTTGAAATACGCCATCGCAGGTCTTTTAATGTTTGTGCTATCTACAGTTTATTTAGTTTATTTTTCATTAGAATATCAAGGAGTAAGAGGGGATTTGCTGCCAACGATTTGGTCAATTTTCTTTTGGTTAATTGTATTGTTTACCACGGTAAATGCAACATTCCAAAGTTTTTCAAAGCTTTCGCAAGGTAAGATGCTGCTATATTATACCTTGGTTTCGCCACAGGTTTTTATCGCGGCTAAATTAATTGTAAATGCCTTAGTTAGTTTGATTTTGTCCCTATTGACTGGCTTGATTTTTATTTTTATTTTAGGCAATCCAAGTCAACAGTTTGCTGTCTTGTTGTTAAGTCTATCCATAGGAACTATGGGGTACTCTTTGTTATTTACATACATCAGTGCAATTGCCTCAAAATCTGGTGGAAACGCCTCTCTTGCAGTAGTGTTGGGGTTTCCCTTAGCGCTGCCTTTATTGAGTATAATTGTGAAATTGTTTGGTGAATCGTTTAATCCAAGTTTAAGTTTAAATTTTGATAACAATTTGTGGATAGCTTTAGGGTTTAATTTTATTCCTTTGTTATTAGCCCTTATTCTATTTCCTTATATTTGGCGCGACTAATATGCTATGGAAAGATTTTTAAAACAATTTTGGTGGAAGATCATAGGAATTGGCTTATTAATGTTTGCCATAGTGAGTGGCTTATGGATTCCTTTGTATCAAGGTGTTGAGGGACTGAGCTTTCCTAACCTGCCTATTCTAAATGAATCTATTCGTAATTTATTGTTCCATGTTCCGATGTGGTTTTCAATGGTTTTCCTATTACTACTTTCTTTTATTTACAGTATTGCTTATTTGGGAACGCCGGATAGAATGAAGGACAATTACGCTGTTGGTTTTGCTCAGGTAGGTGTCCTGTTTGGAGCATTAGGTATTTTTACGGGAATGGTTTGGGCGAAGAGCACATGGGGCGCCTTTTGGACCAATGACCCCAAATTGAATGGTGCTGCAATAGGAATGTTGATCTATTTTGCTTATCTGATTTTAAGGTCTTCGGTTGAGGATGAAATGAAAAGAGGGAAATTAGCAGCTTCCTATAATATTTTTGCTTTTAATATTTACATCGCTTTCATTTTTGTCATTCCACGTTTGACAGATTCATTGCATCCTGGTAATGGTGGAAATCCTGCATTTAGTAGTTATGATTTGGACAATACATTAAGATTGTTTTTCTATCCGGCTTCACTCGGATGGATTGCTTTATCCATGTGGATTTCATCTATTTGGATTCGATATAATTTCCTAACTCAAGAATATGAAGAATATGAAGATTAGAAATATTTTCTTTACCGTTTTAAGTCTAATTTTTGGTCAATTGCTTTGGGCACAAGAAGAACCCGTAACTGCAGAATTGTTGAATCAAAGTAATAAGATGATAGCTGTTATAGCGGTTCTTCTTATTATTCTTTTGGGGATAACTGCTTTTTTGATCTTTATGGAAATGAAAATCAGCAGATTAGAAGATAAAATGAACAAAAAATAAAATTTTAAACCAACCAAACCAATTATACTATGTCAAAAGTGACAACATTTTATGAAAACGTAGAGAGAAGCTTTGATAAGGCGGCTACTTACACAAGATTTCCTGAGGGATTACTTGAACAGATTAAACTTTGTAACAGTGTTTACAAAATGAAATTTCCAGTCAAAACAGGCGGAAGTGATGTAAAGGTAATTGAGGCATATAGAGTGCAGCATTCGCATCATCGAATGCCTACCAAAGGAGGAATCCGTTATAGTATTCATGTAAGTCAAGATGAAGTAATGGCCCTAGCTGCATTAATGACATACAAATGTGCTATCGTGGATGTTCCATTTGGTGGAGCAAAGGGTGGAATTAAGATTAGTCCGCGTAATACTTCTCCAGCGCTTTTGGAAAAAATTACTAGACGGTATACGGCAGAGTTAATTAAGAAAAACTTTATAGGTCCAGGCACAGATGTCCCTGCTCCAGATTATGGGACAGGAGAGCGAGAAATGGCTTGGATTCTAGATACTTACTTGACGTTAAAGCCAAGTGAAGTTGAAGGCTATGGATGTGTGACAGGTAAACCCGTTTCGTTAAATGGAATTCGTGGTCGAACTGAAGCAACGGGAAGAGGGGTTGTCTATGGGTTGAATGAAATAGTAAGCTATAAAGATGATATGGAGGCTTTGGGTTTATCCACTGGATTAGACGGAAAACGAATAGTTGTGCAAGGTCTTGGTAACGTAGGTTTTCATGCAGCAAATATAATTACGGAATATGGTGCAAAAGTGATTGGAGTTGCTGAATTGGAAGGAGCAATTTATTGTGAAGAAGGTCTAAATGTTAAAAAGCTTCTTAAATACCGAAAAACAAATGGTTCAATTATTGGATTCCCAGGTTCTAAGGAGGTTAAAGGTGAAAACGCAGGTCTAGAAATCGACTGTGATATTTTAATTCCTGCAGCATTAGAGAGTCAAATTACGATGAAGAATGCCCACAAGATTAAAGCTAAAATCATTGCAGAAGCTGCAAATGGCCCAATAACGCCAAATGCGGAAGAGGTGTTGTTGAAAAAGGGAGTTATGATTATTCCGGATATTTATATTAATGCCGGAGGAGTAACAGTTTCTTACTTTGAATGGCTGAAAAATCTATCTCATGTAAGATTCGGTAGAATGAATAAGAGATTTGAAGAGTACACCCAAAGTAATATGTTGGATGTTATTGAAAAATCAACGAATAAAAATATTTCCAAAAGAGAGCGCAGTTCGGTTGTGCGCGGTGCAAGTGAAATTGATTTAGTTAATTCGGGATTGGAAGATACCATGATTGAAGCTTATCAAACGATAAGAGAAGCAAAGAGGAAGAATAAAATCACCGATTTGAGAACTGCAGCGTTTTATGTTTCTATCGTGAAAATTGCAGATGCTTATGGAAGTATGGGCATCTTTCCTTAATCATTCAAATTTTACAAATAAAAGAAGCGCGGAGTTCAATCAGCTCTTTTTTTATTTAAGGCAAACACCTGCGTATTATTCTTTATTAGCTTGAGTAACTGGCCATATGAATTGCAGCTAAAATAGGTGCGGATAGTGCTTCTTTGTACTTAATTTGAAAAGGATGTGCATTCAAATGTATCAGCTTAGCTTATTCCTGACGATTTTTTTTTTAATTTTGTCTTCAAAGGTAAAAGATAATGCATAAATATTTATTTCTCTTTATTGTAATGCTTTTTGTATCATGTTCCTGGGGTCAAAACCAATCAAGTGTTTCTGGCATCGTTGTGGATGAAAACGGTGAGGCTGCATTTTCGGCTAATGTAATTGTTGATGTCTCTATGGGGTTGGCAGCAATAACTGATTTTGAAGGGAGGTTTAAAATCGAATTACCTCCTGGGGAACACACAGTGACAGTTCGTTATATCGGTTACCAGGAGCAAGCCAAGTCAATTAATCTTTCTTTTGGAGAAGAAAAAAAACTTGATTTTGATTTGATTAAATCGGAAGAGCTCATTGGTGAGATTGAAGTCTATAGTCCAACAAAAAGAGGGATTTCTGCAGATAAAGAGGTGGTTACCGTAGAAACACTTTCATCTGAAATTATTGAAAACAATGTTATAACTATTGGTTCTGATGCAGTAGATAAAGTGCCAGGAGTAACTCTTTTAGATGGTCAAATCAGTATTCGTGGAGGGAGTGGCTATGCCTATGGGACAGGCAGTCGAGTAATCTTGGTGATTGATGAAATCCCTTTACTTTCTCCGGAGAGAAACGAAGTTCTTTGGGATTTTATACCCATGGAAAATGTTAGGAGTATAGATGTGGTTAAAGGAGCCTCTTCTGTTCAGTATGGTGCAGCTGCTTTGAATGGAATTGTAGCGGTCAATACCAAGTGGCCAAGTAAAAAGGCAGAAACTAATGTTAGTCTCTTTGCGGGCTTCATGCCCGAACCTGCTATTCAAGGAGCAAAGTGGTGGAAAAAAAGTGATGTTATTCTTGAAAAACCACACGAGTTGGGCTTGCAGTTTGCTCATCTAAGGCAGCTTAATGACCAAATGGATTTAGTGTTTTCCGGAGCCTTTATTTCCAATCAATCGCATATTCAAAATCAATTTAATAAAAGGGTTAGAAACAATATTAAGTTTAGATATTCCCCCAAGAAATTAGAAGGTTTAACCCTCTCTTTAAATTCTAATTTGCTCTACAGAAATAATGAACAGTTTTTTATTTGGAATAATGATTCCGATGGGGCATATCAAGGGCAGTCATTTGAAGATAGATATTTTCGGTACAGCATTGATCCTGTTATAAAATACTTCTTTAAGGATAATAATCAAATTAGTCTTATTAATCGTATTTACTATGATCAACGTTTAAATAGGGGCGGCTCTCGCGACTTTTTTGGACTTAAAATTTTCAATGACTTTCAATATAAGCGGACTTTTAAAAATGGAAGTAAGGATATGAACGGCACTTTCAGTACCGGTTTTGTAAATAACAGAGATATATTGAAAGCGTCATCATTTGATGAATACCTTGAGGAAGGAAAGTCTACTTTTATTTTTAATACATTAAGTACATATTTTCAAGGCGATTATGG
>JADHRO010000015.1 GCA_016777395.1 Chitinophagales bacterium
CTAATCAACGGGAATATAATATAAAAATTAGCGCTCAAATCGCCCTAAATATGCTCAGAAATTTTATCCTAGAGAATGAGTCTTAATTTTTAGGATTTCGTATCTTTACTCAAGCATTCAAACCCAATTAAGCTATGTTAGAGAATAAAAAACCCTATGATCTGCCTGCAAACAAATTGATTCAAGAATATGATAAATATTCAGCCGATGATCATGAAGTTTGGAATACTCTTTATTCACGACAAATGGTTGAACTTAAAGAAAATGCCACCAAGGATTTTTTTAAAGGACTAAAATTATGTGGATTTGAAAGTAACAAAATTCCTCAAATCAAAACGGTCAATCAAAACCTTATAGCAGCTACAGGTTGGAGGACTTTCGTAGTGCCTGGTTTGATCGCGGACAAACCTTTTTTTCAATATTTAGCGAATAGAAGATTTCCTGTTACCACATGGATAAGAAAAAAGAATGAGTTAGAGTATTTGGAAGAGCCCGATATGTTTCATGATGTTTTTGCCCACGTTCCCCTGTTAAGTATTCAAAGTTTCGTTGATTTTGTTCAAGGTTTGGCTAAAATTGCTTTAAAACATATTGAAAACCCTCATGCGGTTGAAATGATCAGCAGATTATATTGGTTCACCGTTGAGTTTGGCCTTATCAATGAAGAAGGACAGATAAAAATATACGGAGCTGGAATATTATCTTCCATTGGAGAATCTGATTTTGCAGTGCATGACAAAGATGTTCCGAGACACCCTTATGATGTGCGTCATATCGTGCAAACACCTTTCTACAAACATGATTTTCAAAAACAATATTTTGTTATTGACAGCTATGAGCAATTGTATGAAAGTTTAAAGCATATAGAGGATATTCTTGTTGAAGAACTTGAAGTAAGCTAATTACCCCTAATACAAGAATTTAGCCTTTTGGATCGACTTGAATACAAATTGAGAATTAAATGCTTGGATCACTAAAACTATCAAAGGCTCATATAATGATTTTAAGGTGCTGGGCATACTTGTTTATTTGCCTAAGACTTTTCATATAAAATAAACTGCACAGCAACAATTTATCGACAGATTTGTTAACTTAATGAAATGATTAAAGACCAGTGGTACATTGCCTGCTTCGATAAGGAGTTAAAAGAAAATAAGCTGCTTAAACGTAAAATAGTAGGAGAAGAAATTGTTCTTTTTAAGAATACGGAAGGAAAGGTTTCTGCGCTTGAAGATCGTTGCTGCCATCGAAACGTTCATCTTTCAAATGGCGAAGTTCACGAGGGTAAGCTAAAATGTGGTTATCATGGCTGGGAGTTTAACACTTCTGGTAAATGCGTCCATATTCCTATGTTGGAGGATAATCAAAGCATACCAAGCGCTGCTTGTGTAAAAGCATACCCTATACAATATAAGTACAAAGCTTACTGGGTTTACTTTGGTGAAGAAAGTAAAAGACAAGATGCTGTTTTACCCGAAATGCCCGAATTAGACAACTACCCATATGTCTTTAATAGACATACACTTAAAGCAAACATTAAGTTGGTCGCTGAGAGCTTGTTTGACGCCCAACACATCAATCATGTACATAAACACAGTATAAACACCCTGCTGGGTAAACTAAGGGAACCTAAAACGGAATATAGCATAGAAATAAAGGATAAAAGCCTTCATGGCAGTTATCAGCGTATAAACAACAGTAATTTATTCGAAAAATTATATTTTGGTTGGGAGAAACATATTCAAACCAAATTTGCATTCTGGTATCCACACAGTAGCATGTTAGACTCTTATTTCCCTAAACATATGCACTTCCCAGCTAGACGATTAATCATTTATGAGCATTTTTATGAAATAGATGAAAATGAGCTGATGATGATTCAAATTACAGCCTGGAAAAATATTTTTCGTTTTAACCCTCCCTTTGCAAAGTGGTTTATGAAAAGAAAAAGCGACCAGATTGTTGAAGAAGATATTGTTTTTCTAGAAAGCAACAGGCACTGGCATGACAAAGAAAAATTAACTGATTTAATTATAAAGGGAGACGAACCCACAATCAGCTTTATGCAGTTGTGGAACAAAAACTTCAACAGAAGCCATGAGAAATTGGATTAAGAAAAGATTACAAAACTATAAAGTCCCTTTAAGCACTGTAGATTTCTCAAAAGCAGAGAAATTGACCAGTCAAAGAAAAGTGGCCATCATCGGAGGAGGAATTGCCGGCATTGCAAGTGCTTCAGCCTTAGCAGAAAAAGGCTTTGATGTGCACCTGTTTGAAAAAGCTAGTTTCCTTGGAGGTAAAGTTGGTTCTTGGGAGTTTGAATCCAATGGGGAAACCCTTCGGACTGAGCACGGGTTTCATGCATTCTTCCGTCAATATTTTAATTTATTGGAATTCCTAAAACAAATTGGCGCTCACAAGCATCTTATTCCAATTGATGACTATGTCTTACTTTTTGAAAACAACCAAAAACAAGGATTCAAAGATGTAGAGACCACTCCTGGACTGAATGTTCTTGATTTAAAGAAGTACGGAGTTTTTAACTGGTTAACCCTTATAAGTCCATTTAGTATGCCTTTCTTAGGTTTACTTCAATTTGATTTCAATACGACTTTTAAGAAGTTTGATGAAGAAAATTTCGCACAATTTGCCAAACGAACATTTATGCCTAAAAAAATGCGCCTGGTATTTAACTCTTTTGCTCGCGCCTTTTTTGCAGAACCCGAAAATATGTCAATGGCCGAATTAATCAAGGGTTTTCACTTCTATTTTCTAAGCAATGATAAAGGCTTAATTTATGATGTGTTAGACAGTGATTTCCAAACTAGCTTCATTGATTATTGCATCACTTTTATGGAGGAAAAAGGAGTGACAATACACTTAAACCAAGGCCTGGAGAAAATAATATACAAGGATTCAAAGTTTGATTTGATGGGTGAAGAATACGACTATTGTATCATGGCAACAGATGTAAATGCTACGAAGCATATTATAGGAAACTCCATAGGTCTTGAATCATTTGATACTTTAAACCGTCAAGCTGCTGGCTTGAACAATTCTGGTCATTATGCAGTAATCCGCTTGTGGACAGATAAATTTGAAGCGGATCAAAGTCTGCCTTTCTTCATTTTCACGGATAGATTAAAATGTCTAGATAGCGTAACCCTTTACCATAAGATGGAAAAAGAATCTACTGCTTGGAGTGAAAAAAATAAGGGTGGCATCTTCGAATTGCACAGTTATGCTGTTCCTAAGGGAATGGATAAAGACACTTGTCGAAAAGAGTTAATCAATGAAATGTATCACTACTTCCCTGAACTTAAAGGAGTTAAAATTGTGCATGAATACTATCAATTTAGAAATGATTTCTCTGCCTTCCATACCGGTTTATATAAAGAACGGCCTACAGTTAAAACAGAAGTTCCAGAGTTATTTTATGCAGGTGACTGGGTAAAAATGGATAATTGCGCGATGTTAATGGAGGGGGCATATGTATCAGGCGTGCTCGCAGCCAACCACATACTTCAAAATGAAGGTGTTCAAGAAAAGGAATTGGTGCAAGTGCCTACTAAAGGTTTATTGGCATGAAGATAGATAGCCATTATTATTATTTATTAGCTTTGGTGGGGAGTATCTTCTTTCCTTTGATATTGAGTTTTGATAAAAAAGTGAATTTCAAACAGCACTTTCCTTCCTTGTTAAAAAGCGTGCCCCTGGTGGCTTCCTTATTTATTATCGGGGATATTTTATACACCCATTTAGGTATTTGGGGATTCAGTGAAAAGTATCACCTAAAACCTGAATTTTTCAATTTACCCTATGAAGAGTGTGGATTCTTCTTCTTCATTCCGTTTGCATGTTTGTTTCTTTATGAAGTGACCTTAAGTTATTTCAATCTTAAGGCCTCGAGATATCTTAATCGAGGCTTATTGGTATTGGCCTTAGTTTTTGCTTTACTCGCTTTTATATTTACTGAACGGCTTTATACAACCGTAACATATAGTTTTACCGCATTAATCCTCATTTATATCAGCTACAAAACCCCTGATAATATGGTCTACCTTATGTTTGCATTTTTACTCTCTTTACTGCCCTTTATCTTGGTCAATGGATTTCTTACCGGTATGTTTACCAATAGTCCAATCGTATGGTATAATGATGCGGAAAATTTAGGTACTCGAATATTTACTATCCCCATCGAGGATTTTTCATACTCATTTAATCTGATATCCTTAAACATCCTAGCTTTCGAGTACTTCAAATCCAAGTGAAAACTTTATGGTTAAAAATAAACCCACAAAAATTGATTAATGCTAGACGATAAGGGATTAGGTATGCTAGATAGGCTGAGCATCTTGATTTAAAGATGTTTCTCAACTAGAGGATTTCTTAAAATCAATCGCTAATAAGTAAACGCAATATTTTATGAGTAGAGCATAGATTGAATAAACCTGCTTACAAGGCACCAATAACGCTTCTGCAGTAGGTATTAGCAAACACGTACATTTTTTCAATATCAGGCACCCTAAACCTTTGTTTGAGTATATCCTCTGCTGGAGCTCGTCTAATCTTCTTAAATAATTTTAAATAATATTTGTAAGCTAAATAAACACCCGATCTGCTCGATTCCGGAAGGGATAGGATAGCCAATTTTGCGTCATTAAAATCATTTAAAATATCACGCTCTATCATGATTTTTTGCTCCTGCGTGAAATTTAAAAAATCTACACCGGGAAAATAAGTTCTACCCCTCTCTTCAAAATCTTCCTGCATGTCTCGGAGAAAATTTACCTTTTGAAAAGCTGCACCCAATGCTCTGGCACCTCCTTTCAAGCTTTGAAACAGATCATCATCACCATTGGTAAAAACCCTTAGACACATTAAACCCACTACCTCTGCGGAACCATATATATAATCGCGATAACTCTCAGCGTTGTAATCTATCTGATGCAGATCCATCTTCATACTCTTAAAAAAAGAATTTATCAAACTATTGTCAATATTGTATTTTTTCGCTGTAATTTGATAAGCATGTATAATAGGATTTGTACTTAATCCTCTCTTAACTGCTTCAAAGGTCTCCTTTTCAAATTGATCTAGTAAATTGTTTTTATCCTGTTCATGAAAAGTATCCACTATTTCATCAGCTAAGCGCACCAAACCATAGATATTATAAATATGTTTATGAAACTCTTTATCAAGCATCTTGATGCCCAAAGTGAACGAAGTGCTGTACAAATGAGTAATATTTTTGCTACTATTTTCTGCAAACTTGTTATACAGGGAGATCATAAGTCTATATTTTACAATGTTTAATAGCAAGTTCAGCAGCCAATTTCCCTGAAATTAAAGAGGGAGGTACTCCTGGGCCTGGAACAGTCAATTGACCTGCATAAACTAAATTATTAATTTTTGGGTTCATCATTTTCGGTTTAAAAATAGCTGTTTGTTTTAAAGTATTTGCTAAACCATAGGCATTTCCTTTAAAAGCATGGTATCTATCTTTAAACTCTTGATGAGCAAAGGACCTTTTGAACACAATATTTTCAGCTTTGATCTCCTCACCTGTAAAGTCGCTAATTCGATCCAACATGAGATTCAAATAATGAGTATGAATATCATCACTACCCTCTATATCCGGAGAAACTGGCATCAGTAGAAAAACATTTTCACATCCATCAGGAGATACAGATTGGTCCGTTTTGGACGGCACACAAGCATAAAACAATGGCTCTTCTGGCCATTTTGGCTGCTCATAAATATCTTCCCCAAAGGCCTTGAAATCTTTATCAAAAAACAGATTGTGATGGCGCAGATTTTTGATATTCTTATTGAAGCCTAAATAGAATATTAAGGAAGAAGGAGCCAAAATTTGCTTATCCCAATAAGCCGCGTCATATTGTCGATATGATGCTGGAATTAAATTTTGCTCAACAAAGTTATAATCTGCTGCTGCCACTACACTTTTCGATTTAAATACCCCCTGATTCGTATCTAAACTAGTGACCACACCATTATCTATGTTTATTTTTTCGACTGCAGTATCGGTATGAAACTCAACTCCTAAGTCTAAGGCCACCCTATGCATAGCTTTGATAATCTCGTGCATTCCACCAATAGGATACCAGGTTCCTAATTGAAGGTCTGCAAAGTTCATTAAGCTGTAAAGTGCTGGAATTTTATTTGGAGTAGCTCCTAAAAAATAAGAAGGGAACTCCAGTAATTTGCGAATCTTTGGATGCTTAAAGTATCGCCCTACCAAACCTTCTATCGAACTCAGTAAATCCAATGCAAATAAATCCTTCAACAAAAGAGGATTGGCAAATTCCATTAAACTTAACGAGGGTTTATTGATGAGGTCATTAATTCCACGATCGTATTTGTACTTTGCATCTTTGAGGAATTTCTCGAGTTGAACCGCTGCACCAGGTTCTAATTCTTCAAAAAGTAAACCTAATTCTTTGGTCGAGGCAGGAACTTCAAACTCATCTCCTTTACCATAAAATACTTTGTATCCAGGATCAAGTCGCTCTAAGGTGTAAAAGTCACTTGGTTTTTTACCAAAATCTGAGAAAAAATTTTCGAAAACGTCTGGCATCCAATACCAGCTGGGACCCATGTCAAAAGAAAAACCTTTCGCCTGAAAGAAGGAGGCACGACCTCCTACACTTTCATTTTTTTCAAGGACAAGAACTTTTTTACCTTCCTTAGCCAAATAGCAAGCAGCTGCTAAACCTGCAAAACCGCTTCCTATGACTATTGTATCTTTCATTATGATGCTAAACTCGAATGGTGTATTCCATTTTTTTGAAGGAATGCGACCATTTCTTTTCTTGCTAAGAAAATTCGACTTTTTACTGTTCCCAAAGGTAGGTCTAATTTTTCAGCTATTTCATGGTATTTAAAACCTTCAAAATACATCATAAAGGTAATTTTCATTTCCGGCTTTAGAGTATCGATAGCCATTTTAATGGTCTCACTTAAAAGAATTCGCACACCTGGCTCTATTTCTCTTGCACTGTGATGCAACATACTATCATTTATTTCACCCGGCTTGGAAATTGTTTCCTGCTCTTTCTTGCGCTTGCGATAATTATTAATGAAGGTGTTCTTCATAATAGTAATCATCCAAGCTTTCAGGTTCGTTCCCTCCTGATATTTACTTAGACTTTTGCATGCTTTAAAATAAGTGTCTTGCAATAAATCCTCTGCATCTGCAGATGACTTGGTCAAGTTGAAGGCAACAGACTTTAAAAGAAGCTCAAAAGGCTTCACTTCTTGGTAGAAATTTTTTGCTAGAATCATTTTGTTTAACTTTTGTGATGTAAACCTAAACAAAATAAAATTAAACACAAAGAGTTTTGTTTAATTATTTTTCCACAATGTTAAACAAAATATGTTAGGAAGTGCCCAGATCCTCGAAGGAATATATAATCCTAGCACCTTTCGGATACTTTAAATCCTGATGATAAAACGCTCTTCCCGCAAACATAAGAGAAACAGGATGAGACAGTTCAGCGATTCGATTAATCGTATTTTGGATCGAATCTAAGGGTTGTGATAGGATACTGACGCATAGTAAATAGTCAATCTTAGTCAGACTTAAAATAGCTTTTACATCACTATCCGGAACAGATGCTCCCAGGTACAGGACTCTGTTTCCGTTATTCTTTAAAATGTACTCAGCTACCAGAAGACTTAGCTCGTGCCAATCTCCTTCAGGAAGAAATAATAAGAACATTGGAGCATCACTATTGGGTTCAGCTAGACATTCAATTTTATTTAAAAGAAACCGTTTAATTATGTTGGATGCAAAATGCTCTTGACCGGGGTTGATACTATTCGAAGACCACAACATACCTACCCTACCTAAAAAAGGAAAGACTACCTTTAAAAAGAAATCTGTTAGGGTATCAAAATCTTCCGATTTTTTGAGAATTTTGAGTATTAACTTTTTATCTAAGCAAATCATCCCTTCCACCAATTGATTGATGTAAACACCTTCACTAAGATGTTCTTGGTTCATTGCTAAAACTTCATGGGCTATTTCTTTTGAAGATAAACTTGCTATCTTAGAAATTTTTATGCCAGAACTATTCAGAACAGAAACATTTAATATAGTTTTTAACTGCTCGTCCGTATAATATCGAATATTCGTATCCGTTCGTTTAGGCTCTACTATTTTGTAGCGTTGTTCCCAGATTCTCAGCGTGTGCGCTTTGATGCCAGATAAGACCTCTAAGTCTTTAATTGAATATTGTCCCATGCTTACCACAAATATAGAACAATTACTTTGTCAAATAGTTTACACCAAAAAACAAGAAAAAAACTATTATTGTAAATGCCGCTACCCTATTTCTTTCTTTAGGAATAATTTTAAACCCAAATGAAAAAATAATCGAAGAAACAACAAACCAAGCTATATAATTTTGAATAGGTACATCAGCACTTTCCCAAACCCACAATTGATGCTTTATTGCAAATGGCTCAATAAGTAAATCCATAAATGTCATTAAAGCCCCGCAAAAAACAACTTTCCAGATAAATGAAACATCTTTAGCAAGGTAATTAACAAAACTAATTAAACCGTAGGCTAGAAGAAACCAATTGATACCAATCATGAGTGGAACCCCAAAAACTGCTAAGGACAATTTAGAAGTATAATAATAGCTTCCAAAAGGAATTCCTGTTTGCACGCCTAAAATCTCCACAAGCATTCCCAAAGCAAAAGTAAATAAGAAGAATATAATCAATCTTGAGCTCGCACTGCCATTAAAAGGCAATATCAGTAAAAACGTGATTATTAGATTTAAGGGAGTTAATAGGGCAAAATAATCCGAATAAATTGAATGTAATCCTAATATTCCTACAAAATGTAGTATTAGGATAACTCCCATAGCAATGAAAGAAGGTCTATTTTTTATAGATTCAATAGGCATGAGTTGCAATTTTAGCTGATAGTAAACAAAGAGGAATTCCTCCACCCGGATGAGTACTCCCTCCAACAAAGAATAAACTTTTTAAACTTTTATTTTGATGCGGGTGTCTCAAAAATGCAGCAAACATGCTATTGCTGCTATTCCCATACAAGGCTCCTTGTTGAGAAGATGTAAACTGTTCAATTTTAATCGGATCTAACACTTCTTCCATTTCAATAAAAGCTGACACATCTTCTTTAAAATAATGGTTCAACTTATCGAGAATATTCTTCCTCGCAGTTTCAATAATACCCGGCCAGTTTTGGTCCTTGTTTGGCGGAACATTTATCATTACAAACCAATTTTCTTTTCCTTTCGGGGCATCACTAGGATCCGTTTTTGAGCTGATGTAAACATAAACTGTAGGATCATCACTTACTGCACCTTTGGAAAGACAATCAAATTCATCTTTATAATCTTTTGAAAAAAGCACATTATGCACATCAAACTTAGTCTCAGTCAAATTCATTCCCCAATAAAACACCAAGGCTGATGTAGATTTTTCTTGTTTGAGTAAAAGCTTTGGTTGTCGTTCTTTTGGCAGCAGGACCGGATATGCTTTATTGATATCCATATTGCAAAAGACAGCTTTGGCTGGCACCTCCGCATTATTAATCACTACACCTCTTGCCGCTCCATTTTCAATCAAGATTTGGCTCACCGGAGAGTTGAATCTAAACTCGACACCTTGGTCCACCGCCAAGTCATACATTGCTTGCACAACTTTACGCATCCCTCCCTTCACATAATAAGCGCCTAGCTTATGTTCTAGATGTGGAATTACATTTAATGTAGCAGGAGCACGGTAGGGATTAGAACCATTATATGTAGCAAACCGATTAAATAATTGTACCGTTTTGCTGTGTTTAAACCACGACTGGTTACTGGCATCTAAAGTTTTAAAACTTTCTATTTTTGTCAACATCTTAAAAGACTCCCACCAGGAGGATTTTAGGTGCTTCTTAAATTCTCGAATAGGATTTTCAAGGAAAATGGGGAACACAAAATCATAAACCTGCTCAATATGCTTGAAGAAACGATCTAAGTCCTGTTTTTTTTCACCCAACTTATTAATAAGCTCTTGCTTAAAATCTTCTAGGTTGGCATAGGCTTTAAGTTGTAAACCATCTGGATAAATATATTTGGTAACCACAGGAAGTTGATAGTAGCTGTAAAAATCACGAGGATTTTTCCCGCAATCCACGAACAATTCATCTAAAAGCTCAGGAAGTGTAAACAGCGATGGACCTTGGTCAAATCGGAATCCCTTATTTTTAATTTCACCTACCTTACCGCCGTATGTGTGCGCCGCTTCACAAAGAATGACTTTTTCCCCTTGACTTGCTAAACGACAAGCTGATGCTAAACCTGCTATGCCTGCACCAATAACAATAACCGGATGCTTACTTGTTTCTGAGGATTTCATGGCCACCCTTCTCCTTTTTAGTGTGGAGATACTTTTCATTATTCGGATTAGCACAAGCCTCAATAGAAACATTTTCAACTATTTCAATACCATATCCAATCAATCCTACTCTTTTCTTCGGGTTATTGGACATAAGCTTAAGCTTTGTTGCGCCTAAATGCCTTAAAATTTGGGCACCAACACCATAGTCCCGTTGATCCATATCAAATCCCAATTTCTCATTGGCTTCATAAGTGTCCAATCCTTCCTCTTGTAATTTGTAAGCCCTGAGTTTATTTAACAAACCTATTCCACGGCCTTCCTGCTGCATGTAAAGCAATAAACCCTGCCCCTCCTTCTCTATCATTTGTAAGGCAGCCGAAAGTTGATCCCCACAATCACATCTTAAAGAATCCAATAGATCACCCGTTAGACAGGAAGAATGTACGCGCGTCAAAACAGAATCACCTGGATTCCAATCTCCTTTGGAAAGAGCGAAATGCAAATCTCCTGTATTCATTTGGGTAAAGGCTGTTAACTTAAACTCTCCGTGCTTTGTTGGCATATCAATTTGCACCTCTTCCTTTATAAGACTTTCGTGTTTTAGACGATACTCAATTAAATCTTCTATAGAGATAATCTTTAAGTTGTGTTTTTGGGCAACTATCATAAGATCCGGCAGCCGCGCCATACTTCCATCTTCATTCAATATTTCAACCAAGACACCTGCTGGCTCAAAACCAGCCAAACGCGAGATATCAATAGCTGCTTCAGTATGACCTGCACGCCTTAGAACTCCTCCCTTGCGGGCCTTTAAAGGGAATATGTGACCAGGCTTACCCAGTTCTTCAGGCTTAGTATTCGGATCAATTAAGGCTTGAATAGTTTTAGAACGATCTTGAACTGAAATACCCGTCGTGCAGCCCTTACCGATTAAATCAACACTAACCGTAAACTGCGTTTGATGCAAAACCGTATTCTTTCCAACCATTAGGTCCAAATCCAGTTCATCGCAACGCTCCTCTGTGAGCGGCGTACAAATTAAACCTCGACCTTCCTTGGCCATGAAGTTGACTACTTCTGGGGTAACATTTCTTGCCGCAGTAATAAAATCACCCTCATTCTCCCGATCCTCATCATCCACAACAATAATTACCTTTCCTTCGCGAATATCCGCCAAGGCTTCTTCTATACTATTCAACTTTATTTTACTCATAATCTCTCTGTAGGTTTCCAAATATTTGTTTTAACCCCTCTTAACCAATCAATAAACCCCAAGAACACCGCAATGTTCATACTTAAAAAGTATCGATGTATTCGCAGCAAATTTACGCTAATATTTACTCGCTTCAAAACAATATCTAAGGCGGGTGAAATTAAATTAATAAGCATCAATACAAACGCACAGCGAATGAAAGCATTACCACCATCTAATATATATAAAGCGACGCAGGTGATAATCGACAAGAGTATTAAAAAGGGACTAAACCAACGCAGGATTTTGTGAGAAACAAAAGGAAAGCCTATTCGCCAGTTTTTTGTCCAAACTAAATGAATATATGCTTTCAAATTTTGAAAATTACCTGTCGAAATTCTGCGTTTACGCTTAAACTCTTCGTGCATACTTCCAGTTAAACCTTCGTAAACAATAGCAGCTGGATTAGTAATACACCATGCATCCTCTTTTAGGACATTTAAACTTAAATAAAAATCCTCCATTAAGAAGTTGGATGGGATTGGAACTATATGCTTTGTTCGAATCGCATAACATGCTCCAAACGCACCAATTGTTGCTCCAAAAAGAAGCCCCTCGTTCACCTTTATTTCACTTTCTTTTGCCATGTAAAATTGTTCTTGTTCGGCAATTTCAGATCCTACTAGAATTGTATTTTCTACAACCGCTCCAACCAATCCCACCTTCGGATTTTTAAAGTATCTCACCAGCTCAATCAGGCAATTTTCCTTGCTAATAATATTAGCATCCATCATTACAATTATATCATAGTCAGTTAATTGTAAAGAGTAATTAAACATTTTATTTAATACATTGGCTTTACCACATCTTTCTTTAAAATGGTGCACATTAAAAGAAAAATTAGATGGAATATTTTGCTGGATTAAGGTGGCCGTTTGGTCATTTGGATGATCCAAGCCAAGGTGCACATCCAACAAGGTAGATGGGTAGTCCAACTGATCAATATTATGAAGTTTTTGTACAATTACTTTCTCTTCATTATAAGCTGCAAACACCAAGGCAATTTTGGGCAATTCTTCCAGTGAATAACACGCCCCTTTCAGTGATTTACCTCGTGCAAGAAAAGATAAAATTGCAGGGTAAAGAAGGTAGTTATACACAACCAAAGCGATAGAAAATATTAAAATAATTGTCAAAAAATCAATCATAATCTCCTCAAAAATACGTCTAAATCTCCAGTGTAGCGTCCTATACTGTATTCCTGTTCGGCAAGCTTTTTTGCAGCAACCCCGATTCTATTGACACGCTCAGAAGAATTCATCAAATCCTCCAATGCCTTTATCCAGTCCTGAGGATGTTCCCTTAACATGATGTGTTCATCATCCACACAGCGAATTCCTTCCGCTCCAATCTTGGTACTTAAGATACATTTACCAAAAGCCATTGCCTCGATAATTTTTACACGCATTCCACTTCCACTAAATATAGGAACCACGATAATACTTTGACTGTTTAGGAATTCTTTAGCGCTGGCAACTTCACCCAAAACAGTCACCTTATTATAATCCCAAGTAAACATCTCCTTTGGAGTATTCCGGCCTGCTATCTGCAACTGTACATCTTTCCCATCTGCCACGAAGGGTTTCCATACCTCATTTAGAAACCATTTCACCCCATCAACATTTGGCTGCCAATCCAAACCTCCGAGAAATCCTACTGAAAATTTACGAGGCAAATCAGCTTTTTCATATTTATCCAATGCTACAGGTATACATTGTATTGGAATCTTAGTTAAACCTTGAAAATAAGCCTCATCTACCGGAGAAATAGGAATCAGCGCATCCATGTCTTGTATGACTTGCACTTCATAGCGTGTAAATTTAGGAACCATGATTCGGCTTAGATAAAATCGCTTCAAACCATGTTGATAAGACGCTGCAAGCCTCTTCCAAATGACATGTTCAACATTATGTGCTCTCAAAACAACCCGAGCAGTGCTATATTTTCGAATCGATTCTAAATAAGTGCCTAAAAACACC
Organism: Chitinophagales bacterium; assembly: GCA_016777395.1. Taxonomy (GTDB): domain Bacteria; phylum Bacteroidota; class Bacteroidia; order Chitinophagales; family UBA8649; genus JAFMKE01. The sequence continues at coordinate 13,618 of JADHRO010000015.1, forward strand.
CCTTCGCAGATAATGATGTCGTACTTATGCTTATTCAACAGCTGATTTAAGGCAAACAAGAAGTCTTCACTATAAAATCGGTCAACAATATAAGGAACCTTAGAAAAAATACGCTTAAATGCGCCAATTGCGCCAATTTTCGCAGGCACCCGCACATAGCTATAACTGACGTCATTCAACTCCCCGCGCCTATCGTATTGAGCATGTTTCTCGGTTAACATTGCCAAAATGTCAAGTTGGTGGCCTTTGGCAACTATAGATTTAGAAATTTGATGAATAGCAATAGATTCTCCATCAATTTGTGGAGTTGGTGATTTTTTACAAAGTTGTAATATTCTCAATTTAGCTAATTTATAATGAATACACCAAATGTATAGTACTTGAGTTTAGAAAAACTACTCTTTTTTGCCTGCAAGTAAATACAATACAGCCATTCGAATTGCAACTCCATTTTCAACTTGTTGAAGTATAATGGAATGCTCAGAATCAGCTACATCACTGTCTATTTCAACCCCTCTATTCATAGGGCCAGGATGCATAATAACAATTTCTTTCTTTAGACTATTTAAAAGGGATTTATTAATACCAAAAGCAATGCTATATTCGCGCAGACTAGGTATATATTTAATATCCTGCCGCTCCAATTGAATTCTTAATACATTAGCAATATCGCACCAGGCCAGGCTATCCTTTATATCATAAGACACTTGCACACCCATACTTTCTATATATTTGGGGATCAGTGTTGGAGGACCACATACCCGGACTTTTGCTCCAAGTTTTTTCAGACATAGAATATTCGATAAAGCAACACGACTATGCTTTACATCCCCACATATCAAGACATTTTTTCCATTTAAATCGCCCACCTTCTCCTCCATACTAAAAGCATCTAATAGTGCTTGAGTTGGATGCTCATGCGTTCCATCACCTGCATTAATTATTTGAGCATCAACATGCTTAGAGAGCATTGCATGCGCTCCAGGACTTGGATGCCGCATAACAATCATATCGACCTTCATGGCCAAGATATTATTTACCGTATCAATGAGAGTTTCCCCCTTCTTGGTCGAAGATGAAGATGCAGAAAAATTAACCACATCAGCAGATAGACGTTTTTCTGCTAACTCAAATGAGACCCTAGTTCGCGTTGAATTTTCAAAAAACAGGTTTGCTATAGTGATATCCCTTAAGGAAGGCACCTTCTTAATTGGTCGATTTAAAACTTCTTTAAATTGTTTAGCCGTTTCGAATATCAAACGAATATCCGCTTTACTAATATCTTGAATCCCTAACAGGTGTTTTTGGCTCAACAAACTCATTATTTTTCCAGATTTGTTTTATCAATTAACCAAACTTTATCTTCCTCACCTTGCTCTTGCCACTCGACTAAAACCTTTTCGTTAATAATAGAATCAATAGTTTTACCTGCATATTTTGCCTGTATAGGCAGATGCCTGTGCAAGCGTCTATCAATCAAAACGAGTAATTCCACATCTGATGGTCTACCAAAATCCAGTAAGGCATCTAATGCCGAACGGATTGTTCTCCCCGTGTACAAAACATCATCGACCAAAATTATTTGTTTCCCTTCCAATGAAAACTCAATGTCAGTTTTATTTGCTTTAAGTGGAGAATTATTGGTTCGGAAATCATCCCGATAAAAAGTAATATCCAATTTCCCTATCGGAATATTCTTGTTCTTACTTATCGTAGTGATTCTTTTTGCAATCCTCTCTGCTAGATAAATACCTCTGGGCTGAACGCCAATAATAGCGGTTTCTTTAAAATCACCATGATTTTCAATTAATTGGTGACAGAGTCTATCGATGACCAATTGAAAACGAGCGGTATCTAGGATGATTCGAGGGCTCATGAAGAGCAAATATAAACGAATTGAAGCGTAACTTTACATTTATATCATATTAATTTAGCTTTGCAATAAACAATTTTTGCCGGGCCATACGATACTTAAGTTTTAAAGAGGAGCAACTACACTTCCTCTACAGGGTATCCCCATTCTTCAAAGGCGAATGCCCAATCTTTATTTATACGCCGTTGAGTTTCAGGACTTATATTTCGAAAATTATTTTTCTTGTAATTTTTAACCGAATTAATATATTCTTGAATAAAAGGTTGAGCTTTATCAAAATTAGGTAAGGACAATTCCTGATACATACGTGATATTTGACTCGAAGAATCCGTTTCCATTTCATCAAAACTCACTTCAACCAAGTTGCCTTTTGGTATAAGATTTTTTTCCGCAATGTACTTTTTCATAGTATGCTCAAAAAAATACATAATCATATCCTCAATTTGTTCATGCGATACAAATTCAAGGAACTGTATTCTGACCGCTCGAAAAATAAGATGCCTGGTAGAAGCAAATACATCATAAGGGTTTCGGTGTATAAAAACAAACTTTGCATCTGGAAACAACTCCAACAATTCCTTAACTCTTGAGGTGTTATGCGGATTTTTTAGCACCAAACGTTTCCCATCATTATAGTAGCTTATATTCTTTAGCACCAAAAGATAATCATCTTGCCAAGCCTTTTTTTCATCCTCATTTATCCCTTTAAAAGTATTGTATTTATCAAAATATGAGCGATTACTAGGAAAACTCCAGGTATGAAACCCTGTCTTGGTGCTCATAATACTAAGTGGCTGTTCTTCCTCAGCGGGTAGATCTGTATCCACGCGCACATTGTCTTGTGGCCTTGTTTCCGGCATAAGTGGAGAAAGTAAAAACTTCAACCAAGACTTACTTAGCATGGCTATGTTAAACAAAAAACTCTGATAATTACTTAAAGTACCAAACTGAGGATCTTTATGAAAAAGGTAATGAACATGAGTAGTTCCGCTTCGCCAATGTCCTAGAATAAACACTGGAGGTTTCTTAGAAAGGTCTTCCGCTTTAATACGTTTGCCAAAAATCAGATTTTGTAAAG
>JADHRO010000016.1 GCA_016777395.1 Chitinophagales bacterium
ATGGGCAGCCACTATTCGGATGATTCGTAAACATTGTCCAGGCGTTACTATGGAGACCTTAATACCCGATTTTCAGGGGAAATGGGAAAACCTGCAATATATAATTGATGCTGACCCCGAGGTAGTTTCTCATAATATTGAGACCGTAAAACGCCTTACCAAAGAAGTGAGAATGCAAGCTAAATACGAACGAAGTATGGAAGTATTGTTGCGCTTGAAACAAGGGGGTGTAAATCGTACGAAAAGTGGAATTATGTTGGGCTTAGGTGAAACAGAAAAGGAAGTTTTACAGGCTATGGATGATTTACGGAAAGCTAATGTTGACGTCTTAACTATCGGGCAATATTTGCAACCGACCAAGAATCATTTAGCAGTGCAAGCATATATTCATCCGGATGTATTTAAGAAATACGAAACGATAGGCTTAAATAAAGGCTTTACCTTTGTTGAAAGCGGACCATTGGTAAGAAGTTCTTACCACGCTGAAAGACATATTTAGATGGGTTCGCAGCAAAAAATATATCACCTTTTTTACTGAATGGGACCGGTTATATTTACTTTTAATTCTTAGCTTAAGTAAACTTTAAAACCTCACAGCTTGGTTGTTCAGGCATCTCTTCAGCAAGCAGCCACCTACAAAATATAATACCCTCTTTATAGGCCGCGGTGCTAATCCAATTGTCTACATCCATTTTTTTGTGACTTAAATAAATGGTGTAAGTACCATCTTCGTTAGTTGTAGCACTCTCTCTATTAATACCCACTTTATAATTTTTGAAGTCCATCGATTGCATCAAATAATTCCACGTTTGAATGCCCCAATAGCAGCACTTAGGAGATGAAAAAGTAATTTTTAAGTATTCATTATTCTCTAACTTAAACTTACCAAAACAATAGATGTTATCTACGGTTCCAAAACTTCCCTGATCCGCTTCAAAATTAAATGGCGGTAGGAAATTATTTAAAGGAAAATCTACTGGCAATGGGGCAATCCAAGTCGACTGCTCAAAGAAAGTTGTCATCACTTGAATTCTATGTGCTAACTGTTCATCATTTAATGGTTTCGATTCACTTTGAGGCGTTACATTTACAATGGATAGTTCACTTTCTTTGCTATTAAAGCGATCGAAAAAATATTCTCTTGTAAAAAGATTGACTACATCTTCATGCAGTTTAAATTCATTTTTATGTTTGGGGTTTTGAGTTAGTTTAATTTCAAAACTTCCATCAGCTTCAAACTCAATTAGCGTGTGATTAATATTGTTTGCTTGCCGCTCTACTATACTCCCATCAGCTTCACCACCATATGTAGCAAAAGCTAAATAACAACTATCAAAACGTTTTCCCTTTATGATGTATTCTTGATCGGCTCTTAACTGAGTGAAATAATAAACTGCATCGACATTATCTCCTAAGATTTTATGATTTTCGGTAGAAAGTAACATGAAACTTGGACGCAATGGATCGTTGAACAAATAAAAATCTATACAGGTTCTTAGTAAATGGAATAGGTGATTATAACCATCAACATGACCTTGCTCGTCAAGATTTTTATCTGGATCTAAAAAGGTATTATCGGCATTTTTAATTACCTCTAAAAATTGATTTAATGCTTTTTTACTTAGGGTGGACATACTTATACTTTATTTAAAAACTGAATATAATTTTTGAAATATTGATTAATTTGGTCATCATCTAAACCGAATTGAGCTAGGGTATAATGATGAACACCATGCTTTCCCGGAGGGTTCTCTGTTAGAAAAGTATGCATATTTTCTCGGCTCAGGTCACTTAAGTTCCAACCGAATTTTTTATAAACCTCTTCTACAACAGACATTTGGTTGCCAATAAAGTCGTCAAATTTTAAATCAATAATTTGCTCTTCTTTGTCAAGTTTCTTTCGCTGCTCTAAAAACCGATTAAATGCCTCACTCCAAAATGCCGCTTGTTCAGCTCCTGTTCTTATTGGTTCTTCCTTGTCACTATACAAGGATCGCACCGAAGAAATTAAACTAGCCGCTGAAGCCACAACTTTGCCCGGATGTCTGTGGGTCATGATAATTTTAGCATCTGGATAAACCGCAAAAATCTCTTCCAAGCGTATAAGATGCACAGGGGACTTTAATAACCATCTTTTCGGATTTAATCCACCTGACTCCAGATATTGGAGAAAACGTTTATGCCAACGCATAGTGCCTAGCTTATCGGCTTTATTCAAAAACCAATCCATGTAACTTGGTATGTATACTTGCGCGGATGTTTGAAAGCTATTGAAATCTAAAAAATTGACTCCTATACATTCTTGAGGTGAATCTACCTCCATATGATGCTTTTTTTGAAAGTCGGGCACCAGTTTAAACAATTGCCCAAATTCCTTTTCTACAGTCTGTTTTTGAGGATTATTTGTATGGTTTTTAAGATTGGATACTGGGTAAGGTAAGAGACACTCCCAAGCCAACGGGGAACGCGTATTCTCATCTTCATTTAACAAAGCATGTAAAATGGTTGTACCTGTTCGAGGCATTCCTATAATGAAAACGGGTTCCTTTATTGGTGTTTGTGATAGCTTCGGATTCTTATGGTAAGCTTCTTCTATTTTTAACCGTTGATATAAAGTTCTATTCAATAAACTCTTAATGGCTAGTGCTCCAAATGAATTGATATCGCTTTCAGCATTAACTGAGTTGACTAGTAAATGAATGCCTTCCAAAATGTTTTCAGGTATTTTACCTGTATACTTTGCTTTCTTTATTGCCTTTGCTATGATTGCATCTGCATCTAGCTTGAATGGATCTAATCCTATCTTTTTAAAGAACTTTCCCACGAAGTTAATGCTATTAAGCATGGAAGTCCTTTGAATAAAAATTTCTTGTTTCTGATTTCCCAAAATGTTACATTAATTGTTTAAGCTTTCTAGCTAAATTCAAATCTCCCTTGACCTTCAGCTTGCCAGTTAAGGTAGCAATTAATGGCTTGATTTTTTTCTGCTGAAGTTTAAGGTAAGTATCCAAGCTCATGGTTATGGTGCAGTCGGCTTCTTCATTCTTATCACTCATTGTGTTTTCGCCATTAGCTCCATCGATAAGCATGTATTCCCCATCCATTATAAATTTGAGCTTTTTCTCAATTGGATCAATATTTTTGATTTTTTTTGCAAGGTCTTCCCTTAGTTCGTTCATATTCATAGTGTGAATATAATAAAAAACTACTTAGACTTAATATTCTAAAATCATAAGTATAGGTTTTAATCTTACAACATAGAAGGATAATAAGTTTAATACAGGATTAGTCGTATTTATCAATTTAAAGCACTTTCAAGTAAACTTTTGGGGAGCTTTATTCGATCTTAATAAAGGTTCTTAGCACCAACAAAATTTGTTGATTTAGCTTGATCTTTACCAAAATAATGGCTTTTAATTCGGGCAATACGAAAGAATATTTTGCATACTAATCAATGTGTCTAATATTGAGGAGGATAGCATTACTTAGGTAATGTCATCCCTTTTCTTTATAAACCCGTAATAGATATTCCAATTGAAAATGGAGTCATTGCAGGACCTTGGTTTTTCTTAAATAATTCGGTAACACTATAAAAGGCAATGATATTGAATCCACCATAACCTATACGAAGAGTCGGGCCACCTTTAAATAAAGCGACATCTTTATATCCTTTGGTCTTAACTTTTTTAAAGTATCCATTATCTCTATTCGTCTCCTTATTTACAGCTACTAGTCTTACAGAAGACCTGAACCCAAGCGCAAGCTTGAATACATTTCCTTTTTCAGAAGGCTTACCAAAAAAACGAAGTTCTACAGGTATTTCCACATAGTTTACGGCTAACTTATGTCTTTTAAACTCATCTTGATCATTGTAATTTGCAATTGGATTGAAATCTGTTCCCGTTGAGTCTTCAACCATAAAACTATTGTGGTAATAACTGGAATGGCTGAACCCTAGGCCAGGAGCAATACTTACTCTTGAATTTTTTATGGGAATATCATACATATAATAAAGTCCAATCCCTCTTGAGTGCCATTTGGTTTTAAAGCCATCATTTTCCTTGTGGAACAAATTGTCAAAAGTTAAGTTGAACATGAAACGATCACGTGGTTCCATTTTATCTTCTTCTGCTATATCCACTTCCTCCTCATTCACAAACTCTTCGCTTTGAGAAAAGACCATCAAGCATGAGCCTAAACATAAAAAAGCAACAAACCACATTTTTTTCATATTGAATCGTATTTTATTTAAACGCTAAATTAATCACTTTAATCTAAAAAAAACGATATTTACTTTTTTTAACTGACTACCACACATTATTTAAAATATGCCAGTAAATAAAGAAGCTTTCCTAAGGTATCGAATTATTGATCGAATGCTGAGAAACAAATACAAGCCATTTCCAAGTATGGACGATTTGATTGATGAATTGGAGGAGAAATTGGGTAAATCATTTTCTATTTCCACTATACAGAAAGATATTAAATCAATGAAGGAAGATGAGCTTTTGGCTTATAAAGCTCCAATAAAATTTCAGCGGGCACATCAAGGATATCATTACACCGATCCCACTTTCAGTATAACAGAGGTGCCATTAGGAGAAGAGGATTTGGATGCAATCGAATTTGCTGCAATGGTACTGCAGCAGTTTAAGGACGTTAAATTATTTGCTGAATTTGGATCTGCTGTAGATAAGATTTTCAATGCAGTGAGTGTTAGCTCCATTCTTAGTGAGGATGAATTAGAACAAATGATTCATTTTGAAAAGGTTCCCTATTATAAGGGGAGTGAGTGGATAGCGCCAATTTTAGAATACATAAAGCAAAGGAAAAGCCTTTTACTTGGATATAAGCGATTTGAGGCGCAGGATTCAAAAATGCATCTCTTACACCCTGTTTTGTTGAAGGAGTATAGAAATAGGTGGTATTTGCTGGGTATGCTAGAAAAAAATAACCACTTGGTGATGTATGCTTTAGATCGAGTTATTTCTTGTATAGATGGAGATATTTCGTATCGTCATCATCATCAGTTCTCTTCCAAAAACTATTTCCAGCACGCCTATGGAATTACCACTTTTGAGGGGGATCCCGAAGAAATAGTATTTGAATGCAGTCCCTTGCAAGCAAAATACATTAAAACGCAAGCGCTACATCAAACGCAAAAACTGATTAACGAAACAGAGGAATATGCACGTTTTAGTTTGAAAGTGGGCGTGACTCCAGAACTAATTATGGATTTACTAAGTTTTGGAGCTTCGGTAAAGATCCTTCAACCGGAGACACTTAAAAAGGAGTTAGTTAAACGATTAGAATCTACATTGGCTCAATACAAATAGTTGTTTTCGACTATTGTTCTCCCACTCCAATATTGAGGTTTAATCGTCGACCCTTATTGATTTGATCCTCAAAATTGCAAAAAAATCCTTGCTGGTGGAGGTATTTAACTTTGTCAATTTGAGGAATACTTTGCGTTCTTAAAAAAATTACAGACCGAAGGGTATCCGTTGTCGTACTGTCTTGTAGACTGAAAAGGCTAAAACAAATAAGTAATTTAAGCATGTTTTAGTATTTTCTGCATAACAAGGTGAGCAAGAACAACTTTAAATTTCCTCCAAATCAAACCACCTTGTTTAAACAACATCCAATTACGGACAGCGCCTACTCCAACTTGCTCGGCAAACGGTGGGTACTTATCGATAACTATTCTTATAATTTGGATTTTCTCCGAAGCTGTATCTTGATAGATTAAAGATTTTAAAATGCTGATTATCATTCCTCTTATTCTGAATTATGAACAAGATATATAAATATTAGGTTCATTTGTACCTTGTGAATAAATACATAAGGTAGAGTGAATCATTTATTTTACTTTTGCAGGAACTAAAAGTTTTTTTCATGAGTACTAGTTCAAATCAATATGACAAGCGAGGAGTTTCTGCCGGGAAAGAAGAAGTTCATGCTGCTGTAAAAAACTTAGATAAAGGCTTATATCCAAAAGCGTTTAGTAGAATCTATCCAGATTATCTGTGTGGAGATAAAGATTTTTGTAATCTAATGAGTTCGGATGGAACTGGCACTAAATCTATTTTAGCATATATGTATTGGAAAGAAACGGGAGATCTTTCTGTTTGGCGTAATATTGCCGTGGATGTATTGGTCATGAATTTGGATGACTTGTTATGTGTTGGAGCAACAGGACCTTTTTTGTATACCTCAATTATCAACCGAAATAAACATTTAATACCGGGTGAGGTTATCGCCGCAATTATAGAGGGTGCACAAAGCTTCATCGATGAAATGTCTAAGTTCGGTATTGAGATTAAGTATATGGGAGGCGAAACGGCTGATTTGGGTGATACGGTAAGAACGACAACAATAGATGGTTCTATGACCGCTAGAATGAAAAGAGAAGACCTAATAATTACTAGTGAGATAAAACCTGGTGATGTTATTGTAGGCTTATCTAGTTCTGGAAAAGCAACATACGAGAATGAATACAATTCGGGCATCGGAAGTAATGGACTTACTTCTGCAAGACATGACATATTGAATAAGTCCTATTTGAATAAATATCCGGAAAGCTTTGATCCCTCTACTGCCCATTCTGTTTTATATATAGGAAGTAAAAAGTTACAGGATAAATTAGAAGAAACACCCCTTGACTATGGTAAGGCATTGCTCTCTCCTACTAAGACTTATTCACCTGTAATTAAGGTAATGCTCGAAGAAATGAAAGAAGATATACATAGTTTGGTGCATTGTACTGGTGGGGGACAAACTAAAGTCTTGCACTTTATTGATGAACTAAAAATTATTAAAGATAACTTACTTCCTACACCCCCATTATTTCAAGCTATTCAACGGGAGTCGGGCACAAGTTGGCAAGAGATGTATAAGGTCTTCAATATGGGTCAACGCATGGAGGTATATCTACCAGAGTCCAAGGCAGAGCAACTTATTGCTATTGCAGGCAGATTTGATATTGAAGCTCAAGTCATCGGTCGTGTTGAATCTTCGAAGATCAAGGAAGTTGAAATTATCTCCTCTCATGGAACATTTAAATATCAATAAGAAGTATTTTGTCTAGTTATTCCTCTAAAGTTTTATTGTTTGGTGAACATATAGTCAATTTAGGTGCGGAGGCACTGGCTATTCCCTATCCCGCTTTTTATGCTAAGTTGAGTTTTGATAATTTACATTCCGATTTTATTCCCGATTCACCAGCTATTTTAGATTTGATTTATACCTATATTGCTGCTAACAAAAAGCTTCAAGGAGTTTTTGATTTAAGCGCTTTTCGTGACGACCTAGAAAAGGCCCTTGGATTTCATATGAACATTCCTATTGGCTATGGTCTGGGAAGTTCAGGTGCATTAACCGCTGCTATTTTTGAACGTTATGCCACAGATTTGTCTTTGAACGAAGAACAATTAAAAATTATATTGGGTGAAACCGAGTCATTTTTTCATGGTAAAAGCAGTGGATTAGACCCTTTAGTATCCTATGTTAATCAAGGAGTTTGGTTGGGGAAAGGTTGTAAATTGCTTAAACAAGATTTGATATGGAGAAATGATTTTGAAATATTTTTGCTTAATACAAATAAATCTAGAAAAACAGGGCCATTGGTTGAATCCTTCTTGGAACGTGTAGAATCTGATGAAGGGTTTGCCCGAGTAGTTAATGAATCTATAATTTCAATAAATAATTCGATTATTAGAAATTTTTTGAAGAATGACCACGAGGAAACATTAGCGCTAATAGAACAACTTAGTAAGCTCCAAATTCAACACTATAAAGATTTAATTTTGCCAGAACACATTGATCTTGTCTTGTTGGGATTAGCATCGAAGGAATATTTTCTCAAAATTTGTGGCGCAGGAGGCGGCGGATTTATGTTGGGGTTTACGCTGAATAAAGATGTCAAGTTGCCTTTTGAGGTGATTTGGGTATAATCGAATTTTCTTTCTAATTTTAAGTATGGTTATGCGCATCCTGCTCTTTTTGTTAATGTTGGCTTTGAATTGTATGGCATTAGCGCAAAAGAAAAGTGGAAATATAGTCTTTTGGTCAGCTCAAGATTGGGAATGCGACTATGTAAAGCTTGATTTATATAATATGGATACCGTGCTTGTTTATTCAGGTAAACTAGATCAGGTGTACAAAGGGTTTGAAATTCCCGAATGTGGAGAAGAGCATACATTGAGTGTTCCAAATATTGATGTCGGAAACTATTTTTTTGTAGCTGATTGCACGAGAGAACGATGCGGGCTTTGTGGAGGGGAAGGAAGTTATTGGCAACCAATTGTGCAGCATGAAGTCGCTAAACAGAAAGGTACTAGAAATAAGGGGAATATATCCGGCGCATGGAAGACTTGCTATCTTTGTGATGGAGAGGGTCAGGCGTCTACTACACTTTGGATTGACACGCTAACAATATATCTTGATAAATGTCGATCGGTTCTGTTAAAGTGATTGCTGCCTTATGTTTCGGCTTTTTGTATTTAGATTGACGCTATATAAGACTACGCCATTACTTAAACTGCCCGCTTACTTCTTTATTCTTATAACCGCCCGCATAGCTGTAAAAACCTTCACCTGACTTTACACCCAACTTACCTGCTTGTACCATATTGACTAATAGCGGACAAGGTGCATATTTTGGGTTTCCAAATCCTTCATATAAAACATTGCATATTGAAAGTGCTACGTCCAATCCCACAAAATCAGCTAATTGTAAAGGCCCCATAGGATGCGCCATACCAAGCATCATTACTTGGTCTATTTCCTCAACTCCTGCTACTCCTTCGTGCAATGTGTATATCGCCTCATTGATCATTGGCACTAAAATTCTGTTCGCTACAAAACCAGGATAATCATTAGCTTCAACGGGGATTTTGCTCAAACTTTTAGATAATTCAATAATGACATTCATTGTCTCTTCACTAGTTGAATATCCTCGAATAATTTCAATCAATTTCATGATTGGCACAGGATTCATGAAATGCATACCGATTACCTTATCGGGACGTTTGGTAGCACTGGCAATTTTTGTTATTGAAATGGAAGACGTGTTACTCGCAAGAATACATGCTGCGGGAGCATAGGATTCAAGTTGTTCAAAAATCTTCAACTTTAGATCAACATTTTCCGTAGCAGCTTCAACTACTAAATCTGCAGATTTCACTCCATTCTCAATGGAAGTATAGGTGCTTAAGTTCTTTAATGTTGCTTCTTTATCAGATTGAGTAATCTTTTCTTTAGCTATTAAGCGATCTAAGTTTTTATTAATAATAGCCATACCCTTATCTAGAGAGTCTTGAGAAATATCAATTAAATTTACTTTATAATTTGTTTGGGCAAATACGTGTGCAATCCCGTTGCCCATTGTCCCAGCGCCAATTACTGCTATGTTTTTCATGATTAATTTATTTATTTTTTTTGAGAATACAAATTTACTATTTTATGCTGTAGTACTGAAACAAAGACTAAACAAAAACGATCCTGTATTTGCTAAACTGCAGCTAGTTGCTGATTAAAAATCTGCCTAATTTACAACTACTTTTTGATTAAATACCAGTGAAGATTCATCATAAATACTTACAATGTATGCACCATTTAACCATTCAGCCGTATACACATTTAGAACAGATTCATTAGGGTTTAGTCGATGTGTAAAGACTTCCTTGCCTAGCATATTATTGATCTTTACTTGAAAGACTTTGTTATGCTTATTCTTAATTGTTATCTTAAGCAACCCTTGCGTTGGAATGGGGGAAATATCCGCTAGTTCAAGCAGTCCATCTCTTTCAATAAGTCCAGTGAATTTACATGGACTAAATTGCTGGGTGTCATTGGCGAATTGATTATTGAAAATGCCTAATACATAGTCACCTTGTCGTGCGTTAAAGACTTCAAAATAGCCTGTTTTGTTTTGAGTACTTCCTTGTGTATTTAACTCAAATGAATCGACTATTTCCCAATTATCTTGAGGCTTAGCTTTAAACAAAATAACTAAACTATCTTCTGAGTTTGTAATGAAATCATTGTCCAATAAACCACTTAAACTGTTATTACTTCCATTGTAGCGAAATATGGCATCTGTCTTAAAGTTTTCATCCCATACACCACCTATACTCCAATATCTATTTGGTGACAAATGGAGCCCTTCAATGATTTCTTGAAATGGCTCAGGTTTAATATAATGATGCGTGGCATGCATAAGAACCGAATCATTAATGGTTCTTACATTAAAAATGACTCTTGCTAAATCAAAATCATTAGTACCGATTTGATTGATATATTCGTATTTATCCACGGTAGCATCTTGAATTTTCTCCTCCACATCTAATGCATAATATTTAGGGTCAAATGGAAGCTCAAAACTAAAACTTGAGCATGGCCCGTAAGTGTTGACTTGAACAGTTTGAAATTCCTGTGGAGAATTGTAAAAAGTAACATCAATGGGCAAGTATGTGGTATAGTTAGTATTTTCCCACAATTTTTGTTGAATGCTTCCCTCTATAAGAAATGAATTTCCTATCGCACTTGTTGTGAAATCTTTAATACTGTAGTGATGAAAACCTTTTTCAGATATCCAAGACTCAAAGAAGCTTGATAAATCTTTCCCTGAACAGGCACTCAAGTAAGACTCAAACAAGCTAGAATTTACTTCTTGAAAAGAATAGTCATTCAAAAATCCCTCAATACAACTTTGGAAATCAATTTCACCTAATATTCCACGCAATGTATGCGCCATATCTGCGCCTTTATCATAAACCGTGCTGCTGTATACTTTATCGCTTGGAACACCAGAAACAGGATAATAGCCACCATCATTATGGTGTATTAGTCTTAGTACATTATCATGATTGACTCTAGAATAGTTTTTGTAGGCATCTTCTCCGTATACAAACTCAATAAATAAGGCCTCTGAAAAACTTGCCCAACCCTCATTTAGCCACATATCTCCTTCCGTTTCACAAGTCACTAAGTTTCCCCACCAATGATGAGATAGTTCATGAGCCATCAGTGTTTCATAGTTAGTTGTCCCGTTTACTGCCGCCCGCATGTAAGTAATATTTGTGGCGTGTTCCATTGCACCAGAGTTAAATGAACTTAGGCAGTATCCCACACGACTAAATGCATAAGGAGCATAGTTTTCCTCATAGCATTGCATAGCGTTTTCTAGATGAACAAACGAGGCCTTCATCGCTGCTGTATCAGAAGCTCTTGCAGCCAGTTGTATAGGTATTGGCACACTTTGTATCCCGTTGTAAGTCATATTTATCGTTTCATAAGTAGATACTGTTAAAGAAGCTAAATAACTAGGAATCTCTTGGCCCATTTCCCAATGCCAAGTCTTGGTACCATCCATATTATTAATTTCTTCTATTAATATCCCATTACAAAACGCTTTTCTTGTATCGTCAGTAGTGATGTGAAAACCGAATGTTTCTCGCTCTACAAAGTTGTCAAAACAAGGAAACCAGATTCGACCATAATTATGCGGATCTTCCAAAAAACTAACACCAATGTTGAATGCATAGGTGCTATTCCAATAAAATCCTCCCCAATCACCCGGGTTCTGAATAGGTGTTCCACCATAAAATATTTGAATTTCGCTCGGCTGATTTTGATTAAGTGTAGTTCCTAGCTCAATAAACAAACTGGAACCATTGTGTTCATGATTTAAAATATTTCCAAAACTTTTAACTGAATCTACTTGAAGACCTTGTAAATCTAGGCGAATGGATGATATGTTATCTTGAAGTGCTATGATCTCAATATTCGCTTCTGCTAGAAGCGCGCGAGCATTCCAATCACTTAGGTCAATGTGCAGGTCAGTATGCACAATATCAATTGAATCACTTCTTGTATCTATGCTTTTTAAAGTAGATTTTGATAATTTTTTTTTTGTCTCAAAACAAGAAAAAGGCACCGTAGGCTTTTGAGCAAGCAAAAATAATATTGCCATGCAAGATAAAAGGGTAAGGTATATTTTCATTGTGCTTAATGGTTTTAAGTAACACTAAAGTTAAGTTAAATAATCAAGTCACTATATATTTGTGCCTAATTATCAAATGCAAATATTTTATGAAAACAGTAATTATAACAGGAGCCAGCAGCGGTATTGGAGCGGAAACAGCTGTACTACTCAATCGGAAAGGCTATCAAGTTGTTTTAGCAGCAAGAAGAATGAACAAATTAGAAAAGATTGCTGAACAATTGAATGAACATCACCTTTTAGTAAAAGTGGATGTATGTAAAGTGCATGAAGTAGAAAGCTTAGTTAAACAAACCATTGATAAATTTGGAAAAATTGATGTGTTAATCAATAATGCGGGTCTGGGTTACATTGCACCGTTAGCAGAAGGGAAATTGGAAGATTGGCATCAAATGTTTAATGTCAATGTGAATGGTCTTTTAACGTGCACGCATAAATCACTTCCTTACCTGCTAAAGGAAAAGGGTACAATTATAAACATTGCTTCCGTGGCCGCGCATGAAGTATTCCCAAATACGGTAGTTTATTGTGCGACTAAACATGCTGTAAATGCCATTACACTTGGGATAAGAAAAGAATTTCGTGATAAAGTTAAAGTATGTAATATTTCTCCTGGAGCTGTTCAAACTGAATTTTTAGAGCAATCTGAGGAAAGTAATAATGTAAAACAAATGCGTGATTTTTTCTTTAACAATGAGACCTTGAAGGGGATAGATATTGCCGAAGCTATTTACGAAGTATTGAGCAAGCCAGCTCATGTTGCAATTAACGAAGTGATTATTCGTCCCAATATTTAAATTTTGTTAATTGCTGTTTTGGTGAGGTATTGTAAATAGATTATCCAAAATAAAGAAAGTAAACCAGTTGTGATGGCATAGAGCATAATCATGTGCACGGGATTTTCAAGGAAATATCCTGCAATTAAAAGCGCGGCTATTTTGAATACAATCGATACGGTATTAAATACTAGTGGCGCATCTAATCTATTGATTACATCACTTATAACGCTTATGGGTGATTGAACGAACAAGAAAATAGAAGCTGCGGCCATCCATTGGAAAAAGGGTACAGCCTCAATAAATTCTTCTCCAAAGACCAAAGGGAAAAGAAATCTTGCAGTAATTATGCCCAAGAAATAAATGATAGCAGATAACAATATTAGAGATTGACTGACCTTTTTTAAATGTGGGAGTAATTGTTTTGGATCTTCCGTTGCCAACTTACTTGATGTATTAAAAAATACATCTCCTATAGCAGAACCAATGAAGTTTCTTGGCATACCGGCCACTCTTGCCCCATAAGCGTATAGTGTCTGAACCCCTGCTCCCCAAAATGCAGGAATAAAATAATTGGGTAACTCAATAGAAAAAGTATTGATAAAATTACTCAGCATAGATACTGTTGGATATCGTTTGTAATTTATTGCTAAAGTTTTTAGTTCCTCAAACTGATGATTTTCTCGTTTGACCAATTCAATAGTTGAATAAATGATAAAAAGAACGGCTTGACTTATTATCCAGGCCATGACCAAACTGGTTGCGGTATACCCCCAAAAATTCGTTAAAAAGAAACTCATGCCAAGCATCATTAAAGCTTGGATGGTTTTAAATAAGGCATTTAGCTTGAAATTGCCTAGCTTATTATGAAAGATAATAAAGCTTTGGAAAGACGCCATAAGAAAAATTCCAACTGGCAATAATAAGATAAGTGCGTTTATTTTTTCTAAACGAGGAATAAAGGAATGAAATGGGATGAGGTAGAAAAGTATAAAAAGTAAAGCACAAAAAACAAAAGAGAGTCCTAAAGCAATTTTTAATAATCCAGAGGAGTCTTTTAATTGTTTTGGCAGCATACTCGCCAATTCGTAACGCCCAGTCGATGGCACAGCCAATAAAATACTTAGGGAAATGAAAACAGTATATATACCTATTTCAATTCTATCGAAATATCGAGCAAACAAAGCATATGCAATGAAAATTAAAATTTGAGACAAAAGATTTCCAACAAAAACAATGGAGGAAAGACGAAGAAAAGTAGATTGTAAAACCCCTCGGATCATATCAACTCATCTTTAGTGCAATCCCACTCGTATTCTTTGGTTTTAGAAATGATTTGGAGTTGCTGTTCCGATTGAATGACTGTGCAATTAGATGGAATTTCTCCTCGAATCACACAACCAGCCCCTATAGTAACATTGCTGCCTATATTACTGCCTGCTAATATGCTACAGTTCCCTCCAATCCATACATTATCACCAATGATAATCCCTTTTGTGTGCGATAATTTTCGATGATCATACTTGAAATGATTCGTAGTTGTAATTATCGTATGCTGACCAATATTTACATTATGCCCTAACTTCAATCCTCCATATGCATTAATGTATACACCAATATTATCACCAGGATCACAACAAATACCTTTTTTAATGTGCTCTACTCCAATGACTTTGGAGGTAAAATGTACAGGCCACTTAGCCTTGCTATTGATTCTCAATATTTTTTGAGCAATGAAATACCTACCCAATATTTTATAATTAGCTTGGTATCCTTTTCGAGGTCGCTGATATTTGGAGTAAGCGAGTTTGACGATAAAACGAAAGAGATTATCATCAAAAAAATACAATATGTTTTTAAGTAGGTTTTTCATTTATTGATGTAACAAAGGTAAAAACCTTTTTTCAACTGCACGCATCAATAATTCATAAGCTATATTTTCTTCATCCCAATGTAAGCTTTGCATTTTTTCTCTCAACAATATAAATGATTCTTCTTCTGAGTCCAATTGAGAAAGTTGATTGATAAATTGGTTATAGCCTTGCAGATCATTTTGAAACAATTCAGCTTTGAGAATAAAACTTTTATTTAAATCAATAACAGACTTTAAACTTCTGAAGGGCTTGTGTGTACTATATTTTCTTGTATTAATTTTAATCTCTTGCAATGGTTTAACCTCTTCGACTTCAATTTGAGGAGATTCTTGTGGTAATACCTCAGATTCCTTCTCTACTATTGAATCATTAGTTTCAGGAATAGAATTTTCCTCCAAAAAGATTCCTGCACTACTTTTTAAGGTTAAATTATTTACTTCATCAAGCAATTGCAAGACTTGCTCTTTAAGTAAATCTTTTTCTAATTGGGATACTTTTTCTAATCCATCCTTCATGAAAACATTTATTAATAAGTTGATTTTGTCCATTAAAGACGTGATTTTTTCTTGAGACATACCCGTAATTTTAGTTATACAACGAAAATAATTGAAAATAATTTATTCAAAGAAAGCAATTTCTTATAATAGCTTGTATTTTTACGTCGATGTTTATCGAACCAACGGTTAATAGAGATAAAAAGGGATGGATTGAGGTTGTCTGTGGTTCTATGTTTTCAGGAAAAACAGAAGAACTTATCCGTCGTTTAAGGCGAGCCATAATAGCGAATAAGAAAGTCCAGATATTCAAACCAGAGTTAGATGTTCGCTACGATGAGCGTGAAGTGGTTAGCCACGATAAAAACAGTATTCCTAGCACTCCCGTCAGTCATTCACAAAATATTTTATTGCTAGCTGATGGCATAGAAGTTGTCGGTATCGATGAAGCGCAATTCTTTGACATGGAGTTAATGAGCGTATGTGAAAAGTTAGCTAAGCGCGGAACGCGTGTAATCATTGCCGGATTAGATATGGATTTTCAAGGCAAACCATTTGGCCCTATGCCTTATCTTTTAAGTATCGCTGATTATATCACTAAAGTACATGCAATATGTGTGCCTTGTGGCGAGATAGCCTTGCACTCTTTCCGTAAAATATCTAATGAAAAAACGGTCCTTCTAGGCGAAAGAGAAAGTTACGAACCTCGCTGTAGAAAATGCTTTGAGGACGGAATGGCAAAACAAAATAAACAAAAACTTTAGCTAAAACTAATCGTTTAGCTGTTGCAAAGCTTCCTCGATAATCTTCGATTCTGTATTTAATACTTTGTAGAAACTCTCTTTGACGTAAAGCTGTCTTGCTAGGTTTGCCTTTAATAATAGTTTGATTCCTTGATCGTAGGCTTCTTTTTCCATGAATTGTGCCTTAAACCCCTCCTTAATCGCGTAAGCTTTAAATGAGTCTATAATTTGGCTCGTAATTTCGAATTCGTCTATAAATTTCGACTCATTATATTGCGCTAATTTAGCCAGATTCAGTTCCATAAACTGATACAAAAAAGGAGAGATATATGACCGCAGCGAAGCGACGTAATAATTGGAATAACTCGTGTCTATGGGCATAAATATATCAGGAGCAATTCCACCTCCACCATATACCACTCGTTTTTTCTCCATGGTATAGTATTTTATCGTGTCTTGCTTATTGCTTACAGAATCTAAACCCAATAATTCTCCATTATTATATCTCGAATCAACTTCATCAAAATAGTTATCCAAATCTTCATAAGATTTTTGAATACTTCTACCTGAGGGGGTGTAATATCTGGCAATAGTAAGGCGTAAGGCAGAATTA